>CAYGZN010000021.1:0-16511 GCA_964354355.1 uncultured Burkholderiaceae bacterium
GGGGGCTTCATCAACATCACGCAGAGCGCGCGCGAAGTGGTGTTCATGGGAACGCTGACGGCCGGCGGGCTGGAGGTCGCCGCGGCCGACGGCCGGCTGTCGATCCTGCGCGAGGGCCGGATCGCGAAGGTGCTGCCCGCCGTGTCGCACCTGACCTTCGATGCCGACTACGTTTCGAGCCTGGGGCGACGGATCCTGTACGTGACCGAGCGTGCGGTGTTCGACGTGCGCGCCGGGCACCTGACGCTGACCGAGGTGGCGCCGGGGATCGACGTGCGCACACAGGTGCTCGCGCTGTGCCCGCCGGGCGTGCGGGTGGCCGACGACCTGCGCCCGATGGATGCCCGGATCTTTCGCGGGCAGCCGATGTTCAGCGCAGCCGCGCCAGGCTCGTGAACTGCAGGCCGGCGCGCCCGGCGAGGCCGTCGGCGCAACGCAGCGACTCCCAGTCGCCGCGCCCGTCGGTTGCAAGGAACTGCTCGACGTAGCTTCGAAGCCATGCAGGGCCCCGGGTGCGCAACGCCAGTTCGGCGTCGGCGGCGCTGGCCAGGTCGAGGCGGCCGCTGTTGTGCAGGATCGCGATGCGACGCGCCAGGTCGCGCTCGATGGCCTGCTGCGCGTCCCGGTGCTGCGGGGTGCCCGGCGCGTGGGGATTGTCGAAGCGTCCCTGCAGGCCCGGGTGCGCCAGCACCGTGCGCAGGTTGTCGCGCAGGAACGCGCGCGACACGTGGTCGTACCGGTCCCGCGAGGCGAACAGCTCGATCATCCAGTCCGAGAAGGAACGCATCGCAGCGGCGCCCGGGACCACTGCCGGCGACGTCGACGTCGCCGGCTGGTAGGCAACGGTGAAGGCCGCTTGCGCCGCGATGGCATGGCGGCCTTCCTCCTCGGTGTACGGCCCGCCGGTGGCGACGTAGCCCAGGATGTCGACGAAGGCGTCTTCGCCGAGGCCCGTCTGGGCGCTGAAGGATCGGCGCTGGGCATCGGGCAGCGAAGACCAGATCGTGCGTGCGCGCCCGGCGTCGACGCCGCGGCCGAACTCGCGCCGCAACTGCGGGATCTGCTCGTAGGCCCGCGCCACCCGCAGGCGCGCGCGCTCGAGCACGGCCGCGAGCGTCGCGGCCTGGCCGTCGATGATCACCGGCTCGGCCAGTCCGAGCGCGCGGGCCAGCGCCTGGCCCTCGAGGCCGGCACCCGGCGAGGTCAGCGAGCCCAGCTGCCCGAGGAACGTGTTGACGGTGAACTGGGTCCGCCCGTAGGACGCGTAGTAGGTGCGGCCGTTGACCCGGATCGCGGTTCGCGATCGACACCCGGTGTCGGCCGAGCAATCGCGCGCGATCGCCGCGGCCGGCGGCGACTCCTGCAGCTCCGCGGCGGCTTCATAGCGCTCGACCCGCTCGCGCTCGAGGTCGTCGCGCCAGGCCAGCGGCACCGCCGTCGAACGCCGGCACTCTAGCACGCGGGGCAGCACGCCGACGGCCGGCGCCACGGGCGACAGCAGCGGCTGGCCGGGTCCGAAGTCGATCGCCGGCAGCAGCGACAATGCGCCGGGCACGCAGGCGCGACGCTCGTCGGGGGCGCGCATCAGCACGTCGAGCAGCCGCGTCGCCGCGCCGTCGTCGAAGCCGTCGACGACGAAGCGCGACGGCGCGAGTAGCGCGTCGGCGTAGTGCGCGACGAACGCGCCGAGCACGTCGCGCCCGCTGCCGCCTTGCCACACGATCGCGTCGACGCCGTTGCCGGAGCCCAGGCCGGGGTCGTCGCGCCCGCCCACGAAGTCGCCGAACGGGTCGAACAGCAGCCGCGTGCCGGCGGCAAGCGCGCCGGGCCGTGCCTGGTTCGCACTGCCCGCAGGCAGCGGTTCGATGTCCTCCACCAGGAACGACCAGCGCGCCCGGTCGAAGCCCTGTACGCGGCCGAGCGATCTGCCGTCGCTGCCGGTGGTGAGTGCGAAGTAGCTGATGCGCGCCAGCCCCCACGGGTCGGCCGTGGGGCCGGAGCCGGGGCGCGCGTGCGCGAACAGGCTGTGACGGTCGGTGTAGCCGCCCTGCAGGCCCAGCGGATCCGGCTCCAGGTAGCGGGAAGTTGCCGGATCGAAGGTGCGCCAGTGGTTGTAGTGCCAGCCGCTTTCCGCATCGAAGTACTGCCCGGGCGCCCTCAGCGCCAGCGGCGCGTGTCCGGCATCGCCGCCACGCAGGTCGAACAGCCTGCCGCCCTCGATCAGGCCGACCGGGACCGCGCCGAGCCAGATGACGTGGCGCGCCGTGCCGCGCGGGTCGACTTCGGCGCGCAGTCGCCAGTCATGGTGGACGAAACGCGTGTGCTCGGGCGCGGTGCCGGGCGCAAGCACGGTCTTGGCCGCGCGCGTGCCGTGCGGCGAGTGCGCGTAGCGCGCCAGCGTCCGTGTGGAGCCCGCGTCCTCGAGTGCGACCAGACGACCGGCGAGGTAACGCCTTCGCGGTGGCGTGCCGCGCGGGCCTGCGCTGCGTGCACGACCGCCATTCGCACGATCGCCACGCGCGCGGTCGCCATTCGCGCGATCGTCGCGCGGGGCCGGCTCGACGGATCGGTCAGACGCATCGAGCACTTTCGAGAATCCCGGTCCGACCACCTCGACGGCGACCGCGCGCGCGCCGTCGTAGCGGTACTGCAGCGTGATGCCGCCCGGCAGGCGCTCCTGCGCGAGGCGCCCCCGCAGATCGTGGTCGTAGTCGAAGCGCAGCGTCGTGCGCTCGGCCGCGGGCGTGCCTGCCGCGAGCGTGTGCGTGACCGCTGCGAGCCGACCGTCGCCGTCGTACGCATAGTGCGAGGTGACTGCGTCGTTGCGGGCCTCGACCAGTCGCGTGCCGTCCCATCGATACGTTCCGCGCAGTTGCGAAGTCCCGTCGGTGCCCGTCGCGGTGCTGCGCACGAGGCGCCCGAGCGGGTCACGGACATGGGTCAGCGACGAGCCGTCGGCCAGCCGGTGCCACGCGAGCCGATCGGCTTCGTCGTACCGGGCCCACTCGCGCGGCTGTCCGGGATTGTCGATCCACGCGACCCGGCCGAAGTCGTCGAACCCGCGGGAGAACCGCGTGCCGTCGGGCAGGACGACCGAGGTCGGGCGGCCCCGCCAGAATGCCGTCGCCCGGATCGCCGATGGGGGTTCGTCCGTTCGTGTGGTGACCGCGTGTGCGGCGCCGACGGGCGCCGGGCCACCGCGACCGGCGGCCACGGGATCGGCGGCCACGCGACCCGCAGCCACACGATCGGCCGTTGCGCCACCGCTGCGCACGATGCCGAGCAGCGCGCCGTCGGTCCGGTACCCGAACGACAGGAGGCTCGCTGCGCGCCAGGCCTGCAGCGGGCCGCCATGTGCTCGATACAGACCGCCGGGGGACGGCAGCACGAAGCGGACCGGCACGCCGTCCGGCGGGCGGTGCTCGAGCACTTCGCCGTCGTCGGCAAAGCGCAGCGACTCCTCGACGTCCACGCCGTAGCGCAGGCGCAGTGCCCGTTCGGTGCGCAGCACGTCGATGCGGTCGCCGTCGCCGGGCAGCGGGCCGTCGATGAACGCCAGGTGGCCAGGCAAACCCGCGTGCGGCGCAGCGTCGTCGGGCGTGTAGCCCAGGGAAACGCTGCGCTGGATCGGCTCGTAGCGATCGACCGGACCGGGTCGATGCCCGCGCGCGCGGGCTTGCAGATCGCCCGCGGCGGGCGCACGGGGCGCGAACCCGCGCTCGTCGATGCGCACGGGCCGCTGCCAGGCGTCGCGCACGATGTCGATCGTGTGCCGCCGGCCCGGTGCGACCGACGGCTGGGCGATCGAGGCCGGCAGTGCGAGCGGGTCGTCGTCCCCGTACGCGAGCTCCCAGGCCTGCCGCCAGCCCAGCGGGCCGTCCTGCCATGCGGCCGTCGGGCGGCCGAGCGCATCGTAGACGTGGCGCACCCGGCCCTGGGGTGCCTCGGTGGCGGTGAGCCGGCCGTCGCGATCGTAACGGTAGCGGCGCGGTGACGGCGGGCATCGGGCGCACGCCTGGCCGCGCGCTTCGAGGATCCGCGTTGCGTGGCGATGCCGATCGTAGTGCCACAGGTAAGTGGCCTGACGCCCGTGGGGGTCCGTCACGCGCGTGCGCCCGCGGACGATGCCCGGCGTCGATGGCGCTGGACTCGGCGGGTAGGCGACGGTGATCGCCTCGTCGGCGTCGGCGCCTTCGGTCGACACCGCGCGGCCCTGCGAATCGTAGCGATACCGCGCGAGCGCACGCCCGTCGGCCTCGAGCACGGCTCCCAGCAGCAGCGGGTCGGCCGCGTCGTCGTACACGTAGTGCCGCATCCGGCCGTCCGGGTACTGGACCGACGACAGCTGGCCGACGTCGTCGAACCGGTAGCCGATCGCATGGCCGCCGGGCAACTCGACCCGCACCAGGCGCTCGCCCACGGGCAGGTCAGCGTACGCGAGCACGAAGCCGAGTCCGTGGCCCGTGTCGATGCGCGTCAGTCGCGCGCGCTCGTCGTAGTGCAGCCGGATGGCCTCGACGCCGTCGCGGCGAACCGCGGCCAGCCGCCCGTGCGAGTCGAAGTCGAGCGCGCGTCCCCCCGGCCAGCGCCAGCGCCAGGGGTTCGGCGCGAGCGGGTCGTGCTCGACGATGCCATGCGCGACGTCGAGACCGCGATAGCGCCGCACGTCGCCGCCCGTCGTCGCCGACGCATCGTCGACCCGCGAGAACACGCGGCGCCTGCCGTCGCCCTGGATCACCTGGATTTCCGTGACCTCCGGGGTCTGCGTGGGCCGTGCCACGAGCCGGGTCTCCAGGCTGTGGCTCCAGCCTACGCCGAGCGGGCCGCCGTGCCGATTGCGGCTGTTGTAGTGTCGCGCGAACACCTGCCCGAGCGGGCCCGGTCGCTCGTAGTCCACGTCACGGCGGTACTTGTTGCCGGTGACCAGGTCGATCGGGTTGCCCGCGCCGACGGCAGGTCCGTTCTCGTGCAGGCTGGCCGGCTCCGGCCTGCTCGGGCACGGGGCGGCCAGCGTGCCGGCCGGTGGACCACCCGCCGCGCCGCAGGTCTGCGCGAGCGCCGCCGGAATCAGCAGCGGCGCAAGGAGGCAGGCCAGCAGGCGGGCGGCCAGGGTCCCCGGCGGTCGCCTCGAAGGCCTCTGCCGAACGGGCGCGGGTTCGAACGATGGTCCGGCAAAGCGGCTGGCGCGAGACACGTCGGCTCCGGGGCGCGGGCGATGGCCCGATGTCCCCGATGCTGCCCCGGCCGCGCGGGGCGCTCAATCAGGCAGATGGTCTAGGTCGCTGGGCGGTCGGGATCGGGCTCGCGCTACTTCAGCGCACCGATGTAAGCCTCGAGCACCTCGGTGCCCGGCTTGCCGCGCTTGTCCAGCTGCTGGGCCCAGTCACGCTGCACGGCAGTCGAAGCCTCGGCGAGCTTCTGCTGGTCGGCAGCACTGAGCTTGAAGTAGCCGACCCCGGCCGCGGTGATCTTGTCGCGGTTCGACGCGCCGCTGCCGTCGAGCCAGTTGCAGACGTTCTTCGCTGCGGCGTCGCCGGCGGCGAGCATCGCCGTGCGCACGTTCGCCGGCAGCTCCTGAAAACGCTTCTGGCTCATCGCGTAGGTGAGCACCACGGTGCCGAAACTCACGTCCTGCGTGGCGGACTTCAGCCGGCCGGGCAGGTCGTACGCGATCAGGCTGGCCGCGGGAAAGATCACCCCGTCGATCGTGCCGCGCGACAGGGCCTCGTAGGTCTCGGGCGCGGCCATGTTCACCGGAACGCCGCCGAGCGACTTGACCAGCGCCGCCTGCGCGCCGCCGGCGGTACGCAGCTTCAACCCCTTGAACCCCTCGAGCGAGTCGATCTTGCGGTTGGCGTAGGCCTGGTACGGATCGAGGATCGCCGAGAACAGCACGACCACTCCGTTGGGCGCCAGCTCCTTCTGGTCGAGCAGCCCGCCGCGTGCGAGCTTCATGAACGCCTCGGTGCCCTGGCACGACGTCCTGGCCAGGCCGGGCAGCTCGGACACCGTCATCAGCGGCATCTTGTCCGACACGTACGAGGGGACCACGTACGTGACGTCGGCCACGCCGGTCATCGCCAGTTGCAGCATGTCCTTGGCCTTGCCGAGCTGCTCGGCCGGGAAGTACTGCATGTCGACCGCGTTGTTGGTCTGCTTGCGCACCTCGGCGAGCCAGAACTTCAAGCCCTGCTCGGCGAAGAAGTGGCCGACCGGCAGCGAATCCGCCACCCGAAGCGTCGTCTGCGCGGCGCTGGCCAGTGACAGCCCGGTCAGAGCGATTGCGGCGGTCAGTCGGGTCAGGGTCAGCAGGTTTCTCATCGATGTCTCCTCGTGGGTCCTCGGTTCAAGGCTTCATGGCGCCCCGGCGGCGTGCCACGCCGGTCGCGGTTCATGCCAGGGTCTCAGGTCATTCGTGCCGGCAGCCAGAGCACGAGCTGCGGAAACCCGACGATAACGCCGATCAGCAGGAAATGGGCGAGCACGTGCGGCCACACGCCCACGAAGACCTCGGCCAGCGGTCGGCGGGCGTAGCGGGCGACGACGAACGCGTTCAGCCCGACCGGCGGGGTCACCATGCCCACCTCTCCGGTGATCACCATCAGCACGCCGAACCAGACCGGGTCGAACCCCAGGCCCTTGACGACCGGCAGCAGCACGGGGACCGTCAGCACGAGGATTGCGATCTGGTCCAGGAAGCAGCCCAGGACCACCAGGATCGCGATGATCACGCCGATCACCATCCACGGTTGCATTCCGGAGCCGGCCACGACCGCGACCAGCCGCGGCGTGAGCCCGGTCAGCGTGAAGAAGTAGCCGAAGACGTGGGCGCCCAGCAGGATTGTGAAGATCATGCAGCTCGAGCGCAGCGCGTTGACCAGCGCCCGTACCAGCGACTTCGGGCCCAGATTGCCGGTCAGCGCGGCGATCGCCATCGCACCAAACGCGCCGGCAGCCGACGCCTCGGTCGGCGTGGCGATGCCCAGATAGATGACGCCCGTGACGATGCCAAAGAGCAGGACCATCGCCCAGATGCCCTTGAGCGACGCGAACTTCTCGCGCAGCGTGTACGCGGGTCCCCGCGGCGCACGGGTCGGATCGCGACACACCAGCCACAGCACCGTCAGCACGATCGTCAGCGTGACCAGGGCGCCGGGGACGATGCCTCCGACCAGCAGCTTGCCGACACTGACGTCGGCGATGATCCCGTACAGGATCAGCGCGATCGACGGCGGAATCAGCATCGCCAGCGTGCCGGATATCGCGACCACGCCGCAGGCGAATCGCGGCTCGTAGCCGTGTTTCAGCATCGCGGGGATCGACGTCGAGGACAGCGTCGCCGCCGAGGCGGTGCTCGAACCCGAGATCGCGCCGAATCCGGCCCCGGCCAGCGCAGTGGCGATCCCCAGGCCGCCGGGCATGCGGCCGATCCAGATCGCGGCCGAGCGGAACAGGTTTTCGGCGATGCCCGAGAGGATCACGAACTCCGCCATCAGGATGAACATGGGGATCGAGATCAGCTCGTAGGAGTTGACCGTCGACAGCGACGTCGTCGACAGGATTCCGCCGAGCAGCCCGGGCCCGCCGTACGCCAGCAGCCCCGCCGCACCCGAGACCAGCAGCGCGAAGGCAACGGGGATTCCCGCCGCAAGCAGCAGGAACAGTGATGCGACGACGGCGCCTGCCAGCATCAGTCGGGATCGGGGTGCGCGGCGGTGTTGGCCGCGATCAGCGATCGCCCGGTCGCCAGCGACACGGCATGACCGACGGCGCGCCCGACCAGCCGCAGCATGATCGCGGTGCTGCCGATCGCGACGATCCCGTCGGGGATCCAGCTCGGCCACTCGACGACCCCCATGACGACCGCGTCGGAGCGCAACTTCTGCACCGAAGAGCCGGCGAAGAGCCACGCGATCATGGCGAAGACCGCGGCCGTGGCGCCCGAGCCGACCGTCTCGACGATCCGCACCAGCGCCTCGGACATCCGTGGGCGCAGCAGGTCGACCGAGACGTGGTGATGGGCGCCCAGGGTCCCGGGCAGCGCGAAGTAGAACACTGCCGGCATCAGGTACATGCCGATGAGTTCGTAGGACCACGCGAACGGCCTCGCGGCCAGGTAGCGGCTGCCGACGTCGCAAAAGACGATCAGCATCACCGCCAGCAGGCAGAACGCGGCCAGGCGCTCAAGCGCTGCGTCGATCGACGCGTTGACCCTGGCCAGCGTCGTGATCATGTGGGTGTCGCCATCATGCAGGCGCCGATGGTGGCACGCGCGTTCGGACGGCGTCAAACGCCGGGCGCGGGCCGCGCGGGCCGTTGCGGCGATCGAGGGGCCCGCGGCGCCAGCAGACGTGGGGTCACTGGCCCAGCGCAGGCTCCGGCGGGTGCCTGCTCTCTCGCCGCCGGGTCTTCTTGACAGGCTGCGGTGATTCCACTAAAAGTCCGGTGGCGGCCCATTGCGTATGGCGTTCGCATATACGAACGCCTGCGCTCGGGCACGCGGGGCTGCGCGGGCGCGCAGCGGCCGCGCGCGACCAACACCGGGAGCCGGCTGGCCAGAGCATGAGCGTCGACTTCACGCCGGAGCAACTGCAGATCCAGGAGAGCGTCACCCGGCTGTGCGCCGAATTCGGCGACGCTTACTGGCTGCAGCGTGATGCCGACGGCCACTTCCCGGAGGAGTTCTGCCGGGCGATCGCCGACCACGGCTACATGGGCATTGCGATCCCGACCGAGTACGGCGGCTCGGGGCTTGGAATCACCGAGGCCGCGATCCTGATGCAGGCGATCTCGCAGTCCGGGGCCGGCAACGGCGGCGTGTCGTCGGTCAGCCTGGGCATCTTCGGGCTGAACCCGGTCGTGCGCTTTGGCACCGAGGAGCAGAAGCGACGGATGCTGCCGCCCGTCATCCGGCGCGAGGACATCGCCTGCTTCGGCGTGACCGAACCGAACACCGGGCTGGACACCACCCGCCTGACGACCCGAGCGGTGCGCCAGGGCGACCGATACATCGTGAACGGGCACAAGACCTGGATCAGCACCGCGCAGGTGGCCAACAAGCTGCTGCTGATCGCGCGCACCACGCCCGAGTCGGCCGGGGCGCGTCCGATCGACGGCCTGAGCCTGTTCTACACCGACCTGGATCGCTCCAAGGTCGAGATCCGCGCGATCGACAAGATGGGGCGCAAGTGCGTCGACTCGAACCAGGTGTTCTTCGACGGCATGGAGATCCCGGTCGAGAACCGGATCGGCGATGAAGGCAAGGGGTTCCGCTACCTGCTGCACGGCATCAACCCCGAGCGGATCCTGATCGCGGCCGGCTTGGTGGGGCTGGGCCGCGCGGCCCTGCGCCGCGCGACCGCCTACGCGAAGGAGCGCGTGGTGTTCGACCGCCCGATCGGCATGAACCAGGCCATCCAGCACCCGCTTGCGCAGAACTGGGCGGAACTCGAGGCGGCGAACCTGATGGCGTTTCGCGCCGCGCAGCTGTACGACCGCGGCGACGAGTGCGGGGCCATGGCGAACGCGGCCAAGTTCCTGGCCGGCGAAGCGACCTTCAGCGCGTGCACCAACGCGGTGATGACCCACGGCGGCATGGGGTACGCGAAGGAGTATCACGTGGAGCGGTACCTGCGCGAGGCGCTGATCCACCGGATCGCGCCGATCACGCCGCATCTGATCCTGTGCTACATCGCCGAGCGCGTGCTCGGACTGCCCAAGTCGTATTGAGAGGGACCGCATGACGCGCGCGAGCAAGGCCTACATCGCCGGGGCGTTCGAGCACCCGACGCGCAAGGCGGTCGACAAGACCGTGCCGCAGCTGCATGCCGAGGTCGCGCTCGGCGCGCTGCGCGACGCGGGACTGACCAAGGACGACGTCGACGGCTACTTCTGCGCCGGCGACGCGCCGGGGCTCGGCGGCATCTCGATGGCCGAATACATGGGTCTGGACCTGAAGCACGTCGACAGCACCGAGACCGGTGGCTCGTCGTACGTGGTGCACGTCGGGCACGCAGCCGCCGCGATCGCCACAGGCAAGTGCTCGGTGGCGCTGGTCACGCTCGCCGGCCGACCGCGCGCCGAGGGCGTCGCGACGCTGGGCACGCGCAACTACGGTGCCGGGGTGCCGGACGCCGGCTTCGAGCATCCCTACGGCCCGGTGATCACGAACCTGTATGCGATGGCGGCGATGCGCCACATGCACGAGTTCGGCACGACCAGCGCGCAGCTCGCGTGGATCAAGGTGGCGGCCTCGCATCACGCCCAGCACAACCCGCATGCGCTGCTGCGCGACGTGGTGACCGTCGCGGACGTGCTGGACTCGCCGGTGATCGCCGATCCGCTGCACCGGCTCGACTGCTGCGTGATCAGCGACGGTGGCGGCGCGCTGGTGATCGTCAGCCCCGAGATCGCCCGCACGCTCGGAAACCGCTGCGTCAAGATCCTGGGGCAGGGCGAGACGATCCGGCACCTGAACGGCGGACGGGTCGACCTGACGCGCACCGGCGCCGTCAAGTCCGGCCCGATCGCCTTCGCCGAGGCGGGCCTGGCGCCGGCAGACATCGACTACGCGTCGATCTACGACAGCTTCACGATCACGGTGCTGATCACGCTCGAGGACCTGGGGTTCTGTGCCAAGGGCGAGGGCGGCCGGTTCGTCGCCGACGGCAACCTGATCTCCGGGGTCGGCAGGCTCCCGTTCAACACCGACGGCGGCGGGCTGTGCAACAACCATCCGGGCAACCGCGGGGGCATGACCAAGGTGATCGAGGCGGTCCGCCAGCTGCGCGGCGAGGCGCATCCGAAGGTGCAGGTGCCCGACTGCAGGCTGGCGCTGGCGCACGGCACCGGCGGTTCGATCGGCACCCGGATGGGCAGCGCTACCGTGATCCTGGGAGCAAACGACGCATGAACGAGTCGCCACGGCCATACCCGGACCCGGTCGTCAATGTTGAGACCGAGCCCTACTGGGCGGCGGCAGCCCGGGGCGTGCTGCTGCTGAAGCGGTGCCGCGGCTGCGGCAGCACTCACTTCTATCCGCGCGCCGTGTGTCCGCACTGCCTGGGCGGCGACACCGAGTGGTACGAGGCGAGCGGGCGCGGCACGATTTACACGTACTCGGTGATGCGCCGAGTGCCCGCGCCCTACGCGATCGCCTACGTGACGCTGGACGAGGGCGTGACGATGATGACCAACATCGTCGAGTGCGACCTGGACGGCATCGCCATCGGCCAGGCCGTCGAGGTGACCTTCCGCAACACCGAAGGGGGCCGGGCGCTGCCGCTGTTCCGCCCTCGCCGGACGTCCTCGCCCGGCGGCGCGCACGGGAACGGGCGATGAGCGGGCCGCTCGCCGGCGTGCGGGTCGTCGACGTCTCGTCGATGCTGATGGCGCCCTACGCCACGCAGATACTGGGCGACATGGGCGCCGACGTCGTCAAGGTCGAGGCCCCGGAAGGCGACGCGGTCCGCGGCATCGGGCCAATGCGCAACCCCGGGATGGGCGCGATCTTCCTCAACCTGAACCGCAGCAAGCGCAGCATCGTGCTCGACCTGAAGCAGCCGGATGCCATCGCCGCGCTGGCCGCGCTGCTCGCGAAGGCCGACGTGCTGGTCTACAACCTGCGGCCCCGGTCGATGGCGCGCCTCGGGCTGAGCTACGAGGCGGTGTCGAAGGTGAACCCGCGGATCATCTTCGCCGGCCTGTTCGGATACGGCCAGAACGGTCCGTATGCCGACAAGCCCGCGTTCGACGACCTGATCCAGGGCGCGGTCGCGGTGCCGTGGCTGTCGCACCTGGCCGATGGCAGGGCGCCCAGCTATTCGCCCACGGCGATCGTCGACCGGGGCGTCGCGCTGTGGGCGGTGGGGCAGATCACCGCCGCGCTGTACCACCAGGCCCGCACCGGCCTGGGCCAGCGCATCGACATCCCGATGTTCGAGATGATGGCGAGCTTCGTGCTGGGCGACCACCTCGCGGGCCGCGCGTTCGAGCCGCCGCTCGGCCCGCCCGGCTACCCGAGGATGCTGAACCCGGACCGCCGCCCGTACCGCACCAAGGACGGCTTCGTGTGCGTGATGATCTATACCGACCGGCACTGGCGGGCGTTCCTGAAGGCGATCGGGCGCGGCGGCGACTACGACCGGGACCCGCGCTACGCCACCATGACCAGCCGGACCGAGCACATCGTGGTGCTGTACCGCGAGCTGGCCGAACTGCTGCTGACGCGCACGACCGCCGAATGGCTGGCGCTGTTCGACGCGGCGGACATCCCGGCGATGCCGCTGAACACCCCCGACTCGCTGATCGACGACCCGCATCTGCGGGCGGCCGGGTTCTTCTCGTTCGTCGACCACCCGAGCGAAGGTCGGCTGCGCCAGATGGCGTATCCGAGCACCTGGTCGGCGTCGCAGCCGGGCGGCACGCGCCCGGTCCCGCGGCTGGGCGAGCACAGCATCGAGGTGCTGCGCGAGATCGGCTACGCCGACGAGCGGATCGCCGGGCTGATCGAACGCGGCGTGACCGCGACCGCGACCAACGCCGGGGACAGCCGGCATCCGAACGACTGACCACAAGGGGATCGACGCTCATGGCAGGCCTCTACTACGAAGAATTCAAGGTGGGCATGGAGTTCAGGCACGCGCTGACCCGCACGGTGACGGAGATGGACAACGTGCTGTTCTGCGCGATGACCCACAACCCCCAGCCGCTGCACCTCGACGAGGAGTTCTCCAGGAAGACAGAGTACGGCCAGCGCATCGTCAACAGCCTGTTCACGCTCGGCCTGGTGATCGGCATCTCGGTCAGCGAGACCACGCTCGGCACGACGATCGGCAACCTCGGCATGACCGACATCCGTTTCGTGAATCCCGTCTTTCACGGCGACACGGTCCACGTGGTCACGCGGATCAAGGACATGCGCGAGAGCAAGTCGCGGCCGAACGCGGGGCTGGTCGTGTTCGAGCACATCGGCCTGAACCAGAACGACCAGGAGGTCTGCTACTGCGTGCGCACCGGCCTCATGAGGAAGCGGCCGTCATGATGGCCCGATCGTGGCTGTTCGTCCCCGGCGACGCCGAGCGCAAGCTGGCGAAGGGGCGCGAAAATCCAGCCGACGTGCTGATCCTCGACCTGGAGGACTCGGTGTCGAACGAGCGGCAGCTGCTCGCGCGCGACATGGTGCGCGCGTTCCTGAAGGCCCATCCGGACCGGACCCGCCAGAAGCTGTGGGTGCGGATCAATCCGCTGGATAGCGAGCTGTCGCTGCCGGACCTGGCCGCGGTGATGCAGGGTGCGCCCGACGGAATCTGCCTGCCCAAGGTGTATTCCGCGGCCGACGTCAACGCGCTGGGCCATTGCCTGTCGGCGCTCGAGGCGCGTGAGGGCCTGCCGCCGGGCTCGACGAAGATCCTGTCGGTGGCCACCGAGACGGCCGCGTCGCTGTTGACCTTCCACACCTACCTGGACAGGGTCTGCGAGCGCCTGGTCGCGCTGACCTGGGGGGGCGAGGACCTGGCGGCCGCGCTCGGAGCGAGCGACAACCGGCACCCGACCACCGGCGACTACGACGACCCTTTCCTGATGGCCAGGTCGCTGTGCCTGGCGACGGCGCGAGCGATCGGCGCGCAACCCGTCGGTGTGGTGTACGTCGATTTCCGCGATCTGGCCGGGCTCGAGGCCGAATGCCTGCGTGATCGCCGCGCCGGCTTCATTGGCAAGATCGCGATCCACCCCGACCAGTGCGGCGTGATCAACCGCGCATTCACGCCGTCGGCCGATGAGGTGGCGTTTGCCAGGCGGGTGGTCGACACGTTCGAGAAGAACCCGGGCCTCGGCACGGTGGGGCTCGACGGCAAGATGCTCGACATGCCGCACCTGAAGCAGGCACGCAACCTGCTGGCGCTGGCCGAGCAGTTCGCCGCCGGACCATAGCCGGACGATAGCTGCACGATAGCCGCCCGATCGGCGACCCGATCGAACCCGACACCCACCCCCAGAGGCTGCAATGAAGAACCCGATGATCCTGGAAGGCCAGAACATCCTCGTGACGGGCGCAGGACAGGGCATCGGCGAGGCCGTCGCACGGCTGGTCGTCGCGCTCGGCGGCCGCGCGATCCTCGCCGACCTGCAGGCGGACAAGGTGCACGCGCTGGCCGGGACGCTGGGTGCCGCGCACGCCGAGGCGCACGTCGGGTCGGTCGCCGACCCTGGCTTCGTGCAGCAGATGGTGGCGACCGCGGTGTCGAGAAACGGCGCGATCCACGGGCTGGTCAACAACGCCGGCATCGTGCGGGCCGCGATGATCCACAAGATGCCCATCGAGGCCTGGCAGCAGGTGATCGACGTCAACCTGTCGGGCGTGTTCTATTGCCTGCAGGCGGTCGGGCGCCACATGCTCGAGCGCGCGGAGACGGGTGACCGCAGCCCCGCGTCGATCGTCAACATCTCGTCGGACGCGGGCCGCCGCGGCACCGTCGGGCAGATCAACTACGGGGCGGCCAAGTCCGGCGTGATGGGGATCACGATGAGCGCAGCCCGGGAGTGGGCGGGCAAGGGCATTCGCGTGAACTCGGTCTGTTTCGGCGTCGTGGAGACGCAGATGACCGAGACGGTGCGCTCCGACAAATTCCGCGACCGATTCCTCGCCCAGGTGCCGATGGGACGGTTCTCGACGCCGGACGAGGTGGCACAGCCGGTCTGCTTCCTGCTGTCGGGTGCGGCCAGCTACATCACCGGCCAGCACCTGTCGGTCAACGGCGGCTACACGATCGGCGTGTAGCGCGGCCGCCGGCGCTTGCCGGGGCGATCGTCCGAACGACTCGAATGCCTGCATCCGCCGAACACCGCGAGCGCCCGGCCGAACTCCGGCGCAGCGGCCCGCAGTCGGTCGGCCGCATCTTCGTGATCCTGGATTCGATCGCGGGCACGCGCACCGGCCTCACGCTGTCGGAGCTGGCCCGGATCACGGCCGCGCCCAAGACGAGCCTGGTGGGGCTGCTCGCCGGCCTGACCGCCGAGGGCTGCCTGGTGCGTGATGCGACGGCGCGCTACATGTTGGGGCCGCGCGTGCACCTGCTGGCGATCCGGGCGATGGCCGGACGCGAGCTGAGCGACCTGGTCCGGCCGATCCTGACGTCCCTGGCCGCGGCGACCGGAGAGACCGCCGTGCTCGGCGCGCTGGCCCCGGAGGGCGATGCGGCCGTCTACCTGGACAAGGTCGACAGCGCCAACCCGATCCGCTACGCGGTGCTGGCGGGCGAGCGGCGCGAGCTGTACTGCACGGCGATGGGCAAGGCGCTGCTCGCCCATTTCGAGCCGGCGCGCCTGAAGCGCTACCTGAAGTCGACGCCCCGCCGGAAGTTCACCGCCACCACGATCACCGCTGCATCGGACCTGGTCGCGGAGCTGGCGAAGATCCGACGCGACGGCATCGCGCACAGCGATGGCGAGCGCGTGCGCTCGGCCAGCGCGCTCGCGGCGCCGGTCTTCGCGAAGGACGGCTCGGTGGTTGCGGCCCTGCTGATCGCCGGCCCCGCCGAGCGGATGAAGGCCAATTCGAAAGTCAACGAGCGACTGCTGCGCCGCGCCGCCACCGAGTGCACGCAGCTCGCCGGCGGTGCCGCGACCGTGACGGACACGAAGGTCTGAAGCCGGGCAGATCCCGCTAGCCCCTCGGCAGCGTCGCCTGCATCGACGCGCGCGCGTCGATCCTCGCATGCCAGGCTGCGGCGTTCGCATACCGGGCGCGCCACTCGAGCGAGCCGAACCGGAAGTCCAGGTAGCCGAGCGCGCACGCGAGCGTGATCTTGCCGAGGTCCAGCGTGTCGCCCCATCGGGCGGCGTTCGCGTCGATCACGGCCAGGCCGGAGTGCACCTTCTCCAGCTGACCCCTGCTCCAGTCGGCCCAGCGCAAGGCTTCGGGCCGCATCGCCGCCTCGTAGCGCATCAGCAGCGCGGCGTCGAGAATGCCGTCGCCGAGCGCTTGCTCGGTCAGAACCCGCCAGCGCTCGGCCCCCGAGCCCGGCAGCAGCTGGCCCTTGCCGAGGTCGTTCAGGTACTCGCAGATCACGCGGCTGTCGTAGAGCACCGCGCCGTCGTCGGTGACCAGCGTCGGCACCTTGCCCAGCGGATTGCTGGCCACGACCTTCTGGTCGCGCGTGACCGGGTTGGCCGCAGCGGCGAGTATCTCGATGCGATCGGCCAGCCCCAGCTCGAGGGCGACGACCATGCACTTGCGGACGTAGGGGGAGGCGGGAGAGTGGAAGATCTTCACGGGGCCGTTCCTGATGATCGTGACAGGCGCTACGGTATATCGACCTCGTGAAAACCGCCAGATGGGGCAGCCGCGGTGGGGCAGCCGCCGGCTCGACGCACTGGGCTGCGATGACCGCCATCGCGAATACTGCTTGCGGTCGCCCGGTTGCAGGCGTAGCTTGAGCCGCGCCGGCCAATGGTCCGTGCGGGAGCACGGGCCGCCGCCGGCCACGCCATGCCGCAACGCAGTCCCACCA
>CAYGZN010000022.1:0-16400 GCA_964354355.1 uncultured Burkholderiaceae bacterium
CACGTCGCGCTTGAAGGCGGCCGTCGGCGCGCGCAGCACGGTCGTGTGCGAATGCACGGTGCCGATGCGCGCGGACTCGCGCCAGCCGGGCCGCTCCGCGTGGCAGGATGCGCAGCGCGAGCGCGGTGGAAACTGGGCCCGGCCGCAGGCATCGCAGCGCTGATAGACCAGCCGCCCGTTCGCGCACGCCTGCCAGAACGGCAGCGTCTCGGCCGTCGGCTTGAGCGGCACCGCCAGGGTCCGCGCCGTCATGGCCTGGCCAGCACCAGCGAGGCGTGCGCCGACAGGATGCCGCCGTCGCCGTGCACGAACGCCAGCTGCGCGTCCCGGACCTGCCGCGTGCCGGCCTCGCCGCGCAGCTGGCGAACCGCTTCGACCGCGTGGAACATGCCACCGGCCGCACCGGAGTGTCCGAACGACAGCAGCCCGCCGTGTGTGTTGCACGGCAGCTTCCCGCCCAGCCCCAGCTCGCCCGCGAGCGCGGCGGCGCCGGCCTCGCCGCGCTGGAAGAAGCCGATCGACTCGAGCTCGACCAGCAGCGTGATCGTGAACGAGTCGTAGATCAGCGCGACGTCGACGTCGGCCGGGACGATCCCGGCCTGGCCGAACGCGCGCTGCGACGATGCCTTGCAGCCGAAGTCGGTCAGGCTCGGCGCTGCCACGATGTGCTCGTGGGTGTGGCCCTGGCCGAGGCCGAGCACGTCGAGCGGCGCGCGGGTGTCGCGAGCCGCGTCGTTCGCGCTGACGACGACGGCCGCGCCGCCGTCCGACACGAGGCAGCAGTCGAGCAGGCGCAGCGGCGAGCTGATCACCCGCGAGCGCATCACGTCGTCGATCGTGATCGGCTCGCGCTTGTGCGCCTGCGGGTGCCGCCCGGCATGCCGGCGGTGCTCGACGGCGATCGCCGCCAGCTGCTCGGGCGTGGTGCCGTACTCGTGCAGGTAGCGCTGCGCGACCAGCGCGTACGAGGCCGGCACACTGATGCCGTAGGGCCGCTCGAACTGCGCGTGGCCGACGTCGGCGAGCGCGGCGACCGCGCCGTCGCGCGACAGGCCCGTGACGCGATTGTCGCCGGTCACGCACAGCACGTGGCGGCACTGCCCGCTGGCGACGAGCGCTGCCGCGTGCATCAGCATGATGCAGGCCGTGGCACCACCCGACTGCAGCGCGGTGCACACGGGCGGGTGGATGCCGACGAACTCGCAGAACACCGAGCCCAGCATCAGGTGCGGCTCGGTGAACGAGTAGGCGCACAGCACGCCGTCGATGTCGGGCAGCGCCAGCCCGGCGTCGGCGACGGCGCCGAAGGCGGCCTCGGCGTGCAGTCCCATGCAGCTCGAGCCGGGCAGCTCGCCCACCGCCGTGTTGGCGACCCCGGTGATCCGGGCGACCGGGCCGTCGCTCATCGCCGGCACCCGGTCATCTCAGCCCGCGGCTGATGATGTCCTTGAGCACTTCGGAGGTGCCCCCGGCGATGCGCGTGACGCGCGCATCGACCCAGGCGCGGCCGATCCCGTACTCGCTGCTGTAGCCGTAGCCGCCGTGCAGCTGCAGGAACTCGTCCAGGTAGCGGCCCATCAGCTCGGTGGCCACCAGCTTCGCCATCGCGGCCCGCTCGCTGCTGATGCCGACGGCCACGTGCTCGGCGATGCACGCGTCGACGAAGGTGCGCAGCATCGCGATGTAGGCCTTGGCCTCGGCCAGCTTGAACCGGCTGTTCTGGAAGTCGATGATCGGGTTGCCGAACACCTTGCGCTCGGCCGTGTAGCCGATCGTCGCGTCCAGCTGCGTCTCCAGCGTCGCGGCCGAGCGCACCGCGATCACCAGCCGCTCCTGCGGCAGCTGCTGCATCAGGTAGACGAAGCCGCGGCCTTCGTCGCCGACCAGGTTGTCGAGCGGCACGCGCACGTCGTCGAAGAACAGCTCGGCCGTGTCCTGCGCCTTCAGGCCGATCTTGTCCATCGGCTGGCTGCGCGTGAAGCCGGGCGTGCCTTCCTCGACCGCGATCAGCGACACGCCCTTCGCGCCGGCGGCGGGATCGGTCTTGCACGCGACGATGACCACGCCGCAGTTGTAGCCGTTGGTGATCCAGACCTTCTGGCCGTTGATGACCCACTGCTCGCGCCGGTCGGGGCCTGCCGCCCGCACCGCCGTCGTGCGGATGCTCTTGAGGTCGCTGCCCGTGCCCGGCTCGGTCATGCCGATCGACGCGACGAGCTCGCCCGCGCACAGCCTCGGCAGCAGACGGCGCTTCAGGGTTTCGCTGCCGTAGTGCAGCAGGTAGGGCGCGACCATGTCCGAATGCACGGCGATGCCCAGGTTGGCGCCGACGCGCACCATCTCCTCGGTGACCACGCAGGCGTGGAGGAAAGTGCCGCTGCCGCCGCCGTACTCGGCGGGGATCGTCGTGCACAGCAGGCCGGCCGCGCCCGCCTTGCGCCAGAACTCGCGCGGGCTGCAGCCTTGCCGCTCCCAGTCGCGGAAATGCGGCGCGATCTCGCGTTCGCAGAATCGGCGCGCCTGCTCGCGGAACAGTTCGTGCTCTTCGTCGAAGATCGGGCGTGCGGTCACGGCGGGCGGCCCCGGTGGGATGCGTGCCGGGGATGCTCGCACCCGCTCCCGTGTGCGTCAACCGCGGCCGGTCCGTAGAATGACACGCATGTCCGGCACGATGCCCACGCCCGTCGATCCCGAACCCACGTCCGACGCCGGGCAGGCCGACCGCTGGATCGCGCAGACCGAGCGCGCCGCCCGGGTCGAACGCACTGCCTGCGGTTCCGGCCAGCTCGTGTGGCGCTGCTGGGGTCGTGGCGAGCCGTTGGTGCTGGTGCACGGTGGCGGGGGCTCGTGGCAGCACTGGTTGCGCAACATCGGGCCGCTCGCGCGCCAGCGGCAAGTGTGGTGCCCGGACCTCCCGGCTTTCGGCGACTCGGCGGATCCGCCCGCGCCGGGCGGGGTACCCGAGATCGCACGCGCGCTGGCCGACGGGCTCGATTCGCTGTTTCCCGACGGCCGTGCCCTGGACGTGGCCGGCTTTTCGTTTGGCGGGATCGTGTCCGCGGTCGCGGCGCGCCTGCGCCCCGCGCGCATCGGGCGTCTGGTCGTCGTGGGTTCCGCGGCGCTGGGACTGCCCCGGCCGCCGTTCGAAATGCGCGTGTGGCGCAAGGAGATCGACGCCGCCGGCCGTCGCGCGGCGCATCTGCACAACCTGCGCGCGCTGATGGTGGCGTCGCGTGCCGACGACGCGCTGGCTCTGGCGATCCACAGCCGCAATGTCGAGCGCGCGCGCTTCAACGGGCGCGCCACGGCGGCCTCGACGCTGCTGCGCGACGTGCTGCCCGAGGTTCGCGCCCGGGTCGCCGGGATCTGGGGCAGTCTCGATGCGACCGCGCAGCCCGACGTGCGAGCGGCCGAGGCGGTGATGCGGGCCGCCGTGCCGGCGGTTCGCTTCGAGGTGATCCCCGACGCCGGACATTGGGTGCCGTACGAATCCGCCGCACGCTTCAACGCGGTGCTGGCCGACGTGCTGGCGTCCTGAGGCGCGAGCAGGATCCTGAGGCGCGAGCACGATCCTGAGGCGCGAGCGCGGATCGCAGCCGGCAGCGGCGCTGCTATGCTCGGGGTCCGATTCGAACCGGCCCGTTCCCCAACGATGAGCGCTTCCGCGAACCCCACCGTCCCGTCGCTGTTCACCCCGCTGCAGCTCGGCCCGCTGACCTGTCCGAACCGCGTGTTCATGGCGCCGCTGACCCGCTGCCGGGCGCTGCCCGGCACGGACGCGCCGCACGCGCTGAACGCAACCTATTATCGGCAGCGCGCCGGGGCCGGCCTGATCGTCAGCGAGGCCACGCAGGTCATGCCCGAAGGCAAGGGCTACATGGGCACGCCCGGCATCTACAGCGCCGAGCAGGAGGCCGGCTGGCGCCTGGTGACCGATGCGGTGCACGCCGCCGGTGGCCGGATCTTCGCGCAGCTGTGGCACGTCGGGGCGATCTCGCACCCGGACCTGCAGCCCGGCGGCGCGCTGCCGATGTCTCCCTCGGGCGTCAATCCGGGCGGCACGGTCCATACGCCGAACGGCAAGCGCGAGCGGGTTGCGCCGCGCGCGCTCGAGACGCACGAGATCCCCGGCATCGTGGCGGCATTCCGCCGCGGCGCCGAGGTGGCGCGGCGCGCGGGATTCGACGGCGTCGAGGTCCACGGCGCCAATGGCTACCTGCTCGAGGAATTCACGCGCGATTCGTCGAACCGGCGCACCGACGCCTACGGCGGGTCGATTTCGAACCGGATCCGGTTGACGCTGGAGGTCGTCGACGCGTGCATCGGCGTCTGGGGCCGGGACCGTGTGGGCATCCGCCTGTCGCCGGTGACGCTGGCCAACGGCTGCGCCCCCGACTCGAACGCGCAGGCGACCTACGGCGCGCTGGTGCAGGCGCTGGACGAGCGGCGCATCGCCTACCTGCATTTCATCGAAGGCAACACCGGCGTCGAGCGCAGGCTCGACGGCTTCGACTGGGCATGGGCGCGGAGAGCATTCCGCGGCGTGTACATCGCCAACAACAAGTACGACGCCGCGATGGCCGAGCAGGCGATCGCCGGCGGCGCGGCCGACGCCGTCACGTTCGGCGTGCCGTTCATCTCCAACCCGGACCTGCCGCGCCGCCTGCGGCTCGGCGCGGCGCTCGCGCCCGCCAACTCGAAGACCTTCTACGGCCCGGCCGAACAGGGCTACACCGACTACCCGGCGCTGGACTGAGCCCGGCCCGGCGGCGCGCAGCGCATGAAGCTCTTCCTGCTGCGGCGGCTCGCGACGCTGGCGGCCACGCTGCTGGGCGCCTCGGTGGTGATCTTCGTGATGCTGGAGATCCTGCCGGGCAATGCGGCGCAGATGATGATGGGCGCCGACGCGTCGCCCGACGCCGTGCAGGCGCTGGCGGTGAAGCTGGGCCTGGATCGCCCGCCGCTGGAGCGCTACGCGTCGTGGGTCGGCGGCATGCTCACCGGCCGGCTCGGCGACAGCTACGCGTACTCGTCGCCGGTGGCCTCGCTGATCGCAGAGCGCCTGGCGCTGACGGTGCCGCTGGCCGTGATGTCGATGCTGCTGACGACGGTGCTGGCGCTGGCGGCCGGGGTCTACGCGGCGGCGCGCCACAACCGGCTGGGCGACGTCGGCGTGATGGGCCTGACGCAGGTGGGCATCGCGATCCCGAACTTCTGGTTCGCGATCCTGCTGATCCTGCTGTTCGCCGTCAACCTGCGCTGGTTCTCGGCCGGAGGCTTTCCGGGCTGGTCGGGCGGGGTCGGGGCCGCGCTGAAGTCGCTGGTGCTGCCCGCCGTGTCGCTGGCGGTGGTGCAGGCGGCAATCCTGGCGCGCATCACGCGCTCGGCGGTGCTCGAGGTGTTGCGCGAGGACTTCGTGCGCACCGCACGCGCCAAGGGGCTGACCCGCCGCGCCACGCTGTGGCGACACGTGCTGCGCAACGCGATGATCCCGGTGGTCACGGTGATGGGGCTGCAGTTCGCGAACCTGCTGGCCGGCACGATCGTCGTCGAGAACGTCTTCTACCTGCCGGGGCTCGGTCGGCTGATCTTCCAGTCGATCTCCAACCGTGACCTGATCGTCGTGCGCAACTGCGTGATGCTGCTGGCGGCGATGGTGGTCGTGGTCAACTTCGTGGTCGACGTGCTGTACGCGGTCATCGACCCGCGCCTGAAGGCGGGCGACGTGTGAGCGCCGACGCGTTTTCGCGCCGCATGCTCGGGCACCCCAGCTTTGCGCTCGGCGCGCTGCTGTCGCTGGCGCTGGTGGCCGCGGCCGTGTTCTCGCTGGTCTGGACGCCGTTTTCGCCGTACGAGATCGACCTGGCCCACAAGCTCAGGCCGCCCTCGGCCCGGAACTGGCTGGGCACCGACGCGTTCGGGCGCGACGTCGTCACGCTGCTGCTGGTCGGGGCCCGCAACTCGATCCTGGTCGGCGTGATCGCCGTGGGCATCGGCCTGACCGGCGGGGCGGCGCTCGGGCTGCTGGCCGCAGCGCGCCGGGGCTGGGCCGAAGAGCTCATCATGCGCCTCACCGACTTCGCCTTCGCGTTCCCCGCGATCCTGTCGGCGATCATGATGACGGCGATCTTCGGGCCCGGCATCGTCAACTCGATCATCGCGATCGGCATCTTCAACGTGCCGGTGTTCGCGCGCATCACCCGCGCGTCGGCCAGGGCAGTCTGGTCGCGCGAGTACGTGATGGCCGCGCGGGCGGCCGGCAAGGGCGGCTGGCGGATCACGCTCGAGCACGTGCTGCCCAACATCCTGTCGGTGCTGATCGTGCAGGCGACGATCCAGTTCGCGCTGGCGATCCTGGCCGAGGCCGCGCTGTCCTACCTCGGCCTGGGCACGCAGCCGCCGCAGCCCTCGTGGGGGCGGATGCTCAACGAGGCGCAGACGCTGCTGTTCTCGGATCCGCGCCTGGCGATCTGGCCGGGCGTGGCGATCGCGCTGTCGGTGCTCGGGCTGAACCTGCTGGGCGACGGGCTGCGCGACCTGCTCGACCCGCGGCTGGCGAGGCAACGATGAACGACGCCGCAGGTGCGGTCGACGAGCCGCTGCTGGTGGTCCGCGACCTCGTCGTGCGGCTGCGCACGCCGCGCGGGCCGGCCGACGCGGTGCGCGGCGTGGACTTCACGCTCGACCGCGGCGAGACGCTCGGGCTGATCGGCGAGTCGGGTTGCGGCAAGTCGCTGACCGCGCTGGCGCTGCTGGGCCTGCTGCCCGAAGGCGCGCTGCTGTCGGGCAGCATCCGGTTCGCAGGCCGCGAACTGGTGGGGCAGCCCGAGGCCGAACTGTGCGCGATCCGCGGCGATCGCATCGGGATCGTGTTCCAGGAACCGATGACCGCGCTGAATCCGGTGCACACGGTCGGGCGCCAGGTCGGCGAGCCGCTGCGGCTGCATCGCGGGCTGGACGAGCGCGCCGCGCGCGCCGAGTCGATCGCGCTGCTCGAGCGCGTCGGCATTGCCGATGCGCGCCGCCGCATCGACGCCTACCCGCACCAGTTGTCCGGCGGCCAGCGCCAGCGCGTGACGATCGCGATCGCGCTGGCCTGCGGCCCCGACCTGCTGATCGCGGACGAGCCGACCACGGCGCTGGACGTGACGATCCAGGGGCAGATCCTGGACCTGATCGCCGGGCTGGTCGACGAGCGCGGCATGGCGCTGCTGCTGATCTCTCACGACCTTGGCGTGATCGCCGAGAACGTCGACCGGATGCTGGTGATGTACGGCGGCACGGTGGTCGAGAGCGGCGCGACGCAGGCGGTATTCGCGCGCATGGCGCATCCCTACACGCAGGGGCTGTTCGCGGCGCGGCCGCGGCTCGGGGCCGTGCGCGGGGTGCGACTGGCGACGATCGCAGGGACCGTGCCCGACATCGCCGAACTGCCGGCGGGCTGCCCGTTCGCGGATCGGTGCGACCGGGTGATCGACGCCTGTCGCGCGGCGCCGCCGCCCCGGGTCGACCTGGGGCAGGGGCACGGCGTGCGCTGCCTGCGCGCAATGGCAGGCACGGCCGGACCCGTGGAGACCCGAAGATGACCGTCCCGCAACCGCTGCTCGTCGTCGACCGGCTGGTCAAGCACTACCCGCTGCCGCGCGAGTCGCTGTTCCACTCGCCGGCGCATGTCCGGGCGCTCGACGGCGTGAGCCTGTCCGTGATGCCGGGCCGCAGCCTGGGCGTGGTCGGCGAGTCCGGGTCGGGCAAGTCGACGCTGGCCCGGGCCGTGATGGCGCTGGAGACGCCCACGGGCGGGACGGTGCGGCTGGACGGGCAGGACCTGTTCGCAATGCCTGCCGACGCGCTGCGCCGGGCGCGGCGCGACTTCCAGATGGTGTTCCAGTACCCGTACGGCTCGCTGGACCCGCGCAGGCGGGTGGCGTGGATCGTCGCCGAGCCGCTGGCGGCGATGGGCGGCGCCAGCGCCGCGCACCAGCGCGAGCGCGCGGCCGAGGCGCTGGCGTCGGTCGGCCTGCGCGCGGGCGACCTCGACAAGTACCCGCACGAGTTCTCCGGCGGCCAGCGCCAGCGCATCGCGATTGCGCGCGCGCTGATCACGCGACCCAAGCTCATCGTGGCCGACGAGCCGGTCAGTGCGCTGGACGTCTCCGTGCAGGCGCAGGTGCTCAACCTGCTGCAGGATCTGCAGGACGCCTTCGGCATCACCTACCTGCTGATCAGCCACGACCTGGCCGTCGTCGACCACGTCTGCGACGAGGTCGCGGTGATCTATCGGGGGCGCATCGTCGAGCAGGGCAGCCCGCAGGACCTGTTCCGGGCGTCGGCGCATCCGTACACGCGTGCGCTGCTCGACGCGGTCCCGCGCGCCGACGACCCCGCGCGGCGACGCGCGCGGCGGGCGGCCGCACGGACGTCGACGCAGGCGTCGGCGGCCGCGGTCGCGGCGGGCAGGGCCGCGGCGGCACCGCCGATTGCCCCGCCCGCGCCGGCCGCCGAGCCCGACGCCGGGCGCGGCTGCGCGTTCGCCGCGCGCTGCCCGCGGGCCGCGCCCCGCTGCCACGCCGAGGTGCCCGCGCTGGCGGCACTCGCCAGCGGCCACCTCGCGGCCTGCCATTTCGCGGCCGAGGTGGCGGCCGAAGCATCGCCTGTGCAATAGTTCGCGCTTGTGGCCGCGCGCGGCCGTCCGACCCAGGAGGAATCCGGATGAAGTCCCATCGCCTGCTCACCTGCGCGATTGCGATCGCCACGGCCATTGCCGCGCCGGGGGCGCTCGCCCAGGCGAAGAAGGACTCGATCGTGATGGCGATGACGCTCGAGCCCAACGGGCTCGATCCGACCACCAGCGCGGCGGCGGCGATCGGCGAGGTGGTTCACTACAACGTGTTCGAGACGCTGGTCAAGATTCGCGAGGATGGGACCGTCGCGCCGCTGCTGGCCGAGAGCTGGACCGTCTCGCCCGACGTCAGGACCTTCACGTTCAAGCTGCGCCCGGGCGTGAAGTTCCAGAATGGCGAGCCGTTCACGTCGGAGACGGTCCGGTTCGCGTTCGAGCGCGCCGCCGATGCCAAGAGCACGAACAAGGACAAGGCGAACTTCACGGTGATCGAGCGGATCGACACGCCGGACCCGCAGACCGTCGCGATCCGGCTGAAGGCGCCGAACCCGGACTTCCTGTTTCACCTCGGGCTGTCGACCGCGATCATCGTCGAGCCGAAAAGCGCAGCGACCAACGCGACGCAGCCGGTCGGCACCGGGCCGTACCGGCTCGAGAACTGGGTCAAGGGCTCGTCGCTGACGCTGGTGAAATGGGAGGGCTACCGCGCGCCTGCGGGCGTCCGGATGAACAAGGTCACGTGGCGGTTCATCAGCGATCCGGCCGCACAGGTCGCCTCGCTTCTGTCGGGCGACGTCGACGCGTTTCCGCGCGTGTCCGCGGCGCGCAGCCTGGCTCAGTTCCGCGCCGACCCGCGCTTCGTCGTCATGACCGGCGGCTCGCGCGCCAAGACGATCCTGGCGATCAACAACCGCAAGAAGCCGCTTGACGACGTGCGGGTGCGTCGCGCGATCGCCGCGGCGATCGACCGCAAGGCGGTCGTCGAGGGGGCTGCCGACGGGTTCGGCGTGCCGATCGGCAGCCACTACGCCCCCGGGGCCTTGGGCTACGTGGACACCACCGGCGTCAACCCGTTCGATCCCGCGAAGGCCAGGGCGCTGCTGGCCGAGGCCGGCGTCAAGACGCCGCTGGAACTCAGCCTGAAGCTGCCGCCGCCGCCGTACGCCCGCCAGGGCGGCGAGGTGATCGCCGCGCAGCTGGCCAAGGTCGGCATCGTCGCGAAGATCGAGAACGTCGAGTGGGCGCAGTGGCTGTCGGGCGTGTACACCAACAAGAACTACGACCTCACGATCGTCGCGCACGTCGAGCCGCTGGACCTGGGCAACTACGCCAAGACCGACTACTACTGGAACTACGAGTCGCCGAAGTTCCGCGAGCTCTTCGAGCGGATCAGTTCGACCGTCAACGAGTCGGAACGGGCGCGGCTGCTCGGCGACGCTCAGCGGCTGATCGCCGAGGACTCGGTCCACGCGTTCCTGTATGCGCCGCAATGGATCACGGTGGCCAACGCGAAGGTCAAGGGCCTGTGGAAGGACATGCCGATCTCGGCGAACGACCTGTCGGCGCTGAGCTGGGAGTGAGGCCGGCCGCGCGAACGGCGGGCGCCGGCCAGCGCAAGCCATGAGCGCATTCAACCGCGTGGCACCCTGCGGGCAATGAGCGCCAGCGATCCGTTCGGCAATCCCGTCACGGTGGCGGATGCGGCCAGCGCGTCGGCCGTCTGCGCGTTCGCCGAGGGGTTCGTGGCGAGCGAGCTGACGGTGCTCGACATCCTGCCGGCGGCCGGGCGCGACGACAGCCCCCTCGTGCAGGCCTGCGCCGCGATGCTGCACATGTTCGCCGAGTCGCGGGCGGCGCCCGAGGCGGCGCGGCCGCACCTGGCGCGTGCGCAGGCCTCGCGGGTGCCCGCCACCGCACGCGAGCGCCGATTCGTCGCGGCGATCCGCGCGTGGGTCGACGGCGACGTGGTGCAGGCGATCCGGCTGCACGACGAACAGTCCCGCGAGCACCCGCGCGACCTCGTGTCGGTCAAGCTCGGGCAGTACCATCGATTCAACCTGGGCGACTCGCCGGGCATGCTGCGCCTGGCGCTGGAGGTCGCCCCGGCCGCGTGCGACCTGCCGTGGCTGCACGGCATGGCGGCCTTCGGGTACGAGCAGTGCCACCTGCTCGGGCCGGCGGAAGCCGCGGCGCGGCGCGGCATCGCGATGCGGCGCAAGGAGCCGTGGGCGCACCACGCGCTGGCGCACGTGATGCTGACCCAGGGGCGCTTCGAGGAAGGCCGGGCGTTCATGGCCGAGGTCAGCGACACCTGGGTCGGGCTGAACTCGTTCATGCAGACGCACAACGGGTGGCACCAGGCGCTCTTCGACATCGAGCTGGGCGACGGGCCGCACGCGCTCGGGCTGTACGACCGGCAGGTGTGGGGTGTCGCCAAGGACTACACGCAGGACCAGATCGGGGCCGTGTCGCTGCTGGCGCGCCTGGAGCTGGCCGGCGTCGACGTCGGCGATCGCTGGGCCGACGTCGCGGACCACCTGCTCGAGCGCGTCGACGACCACGTGCTGCCGTTCCTGGACATGCACTACGCGTACGGGCTGGCGCGCGCCGATCGCGTGCAGGCCGACGCACTGCTTGCGTCGATGACGACATGGGCCGCGCGGGCACCGGACCATTGCCGCGACGCGTGGCAGCGGGTGGCGCTGCCCGCGGCGCGCGGGTTGGTCGCGCACGCACGTGGGCGCTATGGCGACACGGTCGAGTGGCTGGGCGGCGCGCTGCCGCGGCTGGCCGAGATCGGGGGCAGCCACGCGCAGCGGGACCTGTTCGAGCAGTTCTGGCTCGATGCGCTGGTGCGCACCGGCCGGCTGGCCAGCGCCCAGCACTGGCTGCAGCAGCGCGCCTCGGCCTGTCCAGCTTCGGTTCGGCTGCGCCGTGCGCTGCAGCCCGTCTACCGCGGGCTCGGGCTGGAGTCCGTTGCGGCGACGTGACCCTCGAGCGGCGGCGCCGGTGGGGCATCGGCGCTCAGGTCGCGCACGTGCGCATCGTCGGCCCACGCGATCACCTCGATGTGCGTTGCGGTGACGCTCAGCCGGTTCAGCCCCGCGTTGGGAATCGGGCATTGCCGCGGGCCGTGCAGCGGCAGCGCGTGAGCGGTGCGCCACACCATGTCGAGCACGCCGCCGTGGGTGACCACCACGACGTTGCGCCCGGCGTGCCGCGCGGCCAGTGCGTGGATCGCCGCAACGACGCGCGCGTGGAACTGCCGCACGCTTTCGCCGCCGGGCAGCGCGTACTCGGGGTCGTGGCGCGACCAGCTCTGCCACTGCTCGGGATGCCGCTCCATGACCTGGGGAAACGACAGTCCCTCGAACATCCCGAAATGCTGCTCGCGCAGTTCGGCCAGCGGTTGCGGCGGCAGCCCCAGCTGCGCCGAGGACGGCGCCGCGGTCTGGCGCGTGCGGGTCAGGTCGCTGCAGACCAGCACGTCGATCGATTCGCCCGTCAGCCGCTGCGCCAGCCGCCGCGCCTGCTCCAGGCCGCGTTCGTTCAGCGCAACGTCGATCTGGCCCTGGAAATACGGGCCTCGGTTCAGGTCGGTCTCGCCGTGTCGGATCAGGATCAGTTCGGTCATCGGTCTCTTGACATTATGACCGCATTCGGGCCTGCGGCCCCGGGCTGGTAAGCTTCGGGTCCGACATCACCCGCCAAGGCGTGAGGGAGTCCTCCGATGAAACACCATTCGATCCTGGCGATCGGCGCGATCGCCACTGCGCTGCTCGCCCCGACGGCCCATGCCCAGACGAAGAAGGAGCTGGTCCAGAAGCTGATCCAGCTGCAGCAGCCCGGCATCGAGGCCATGGCGCGCAGCCTTGCCGAAACGCCCGCTGCGCAGATGCTTCAGGCCGCGGGCGTGGCGCTGCAGAACAGGGTGCCGGCCGACAAGCGCGAGGCCGTCGCGCGCAGCATCGAAGCCGACGCGAAGAAATACGCGGACGAAGCGGTGCCGCTGCTGCGCGACCGCGCGATGAAGCTCGCTCCCTCGACGATGGGGGCCGAGCTCGAGCAGAGGTTCACCGACGCCGAGCTCAAGCAGCTGGTCGCGTTCCTGGAGTCGCCGGCCGTCAAGAAGTTCCAGCAGGCGCTGCCCGAGATGCAGAAGGTCCTGGTGCAGAAGCTGGTCGAGGACTCCCGCAGCACGATCGAGCCGAAGCTCAAGACGCTCGAGGGCTCGATCACGCAGCAGCTGACCGCCGCAGCCGGTTCGGGCGCGGGCGCGGGCGCGGGCACGGGCATTGGCCCGGGCGTGGGCACGGGCATCGGCCCGGGCACGGGCGCGGTCCCGCTGGGCGGCCCGCCCCTGGGCAGCCCGTCGTCGGGCGGAGCGTCCTCCGGCGCCGCGCCCAGGAAGTGACGGACCGGCAGGAGGCCGCGATGCTGTTTCGCAACGTGCTGGACGAGTCGCGCATCCACCCGGCGGCCCGCCAGAAGATCGCCGACAATCATGCGGACATCGTGCGCGAAGTCGAGGCCGCGGTCGCCGCCAATCAGGTCGTGGTGGTCGGCATGGCCCAGAACCCGGTGGTGCGCAAGGCGCGCAAGGCGCTCGACGCGGCCGGGGTGCGCCATGCCTACCTGGAGTACGGCAGCTACTTCAAGCTCTGGCGCCGGCGCAACGCACTGAAGATGTGGACCGGCTGGCCGACGTTTCCGATGGTGTTCGTCAACGGCGTGCTGGTGGGCGGCGCCGACGAGCTGGCGGCGCTGATCGCGCGCGGCGAGCTCGCTCGCTAGAACCCGAGCCCGGCCCCCGCGCCCAGCAGCGTCGCCACGCCCAGCGCCGCGAAGATCGCCGCGGCCACGCCGTGCACCAGCCGCACCGGCATGCGGTTCGCAATCCGGTCGCCCAGCAGCACGGCCGGCACGTTCGCGATCATCATGCCCAGCGTGGTGCCCGCCACGACCGCGACGAACGCCTGGTACTGGGCCGCCAGCGCGATGGTCGCGACCTGCGTCTTGTCGCCCATCTCGGCCAGGAAGAACGCGACCAGCGTAGTGCCGAACACGCCCATGCGCGCCAGCCGCGCGTCGTCCTCGTCGAACGTGTCGGGAATCAGCGTCCAGACGGCCATCGCGAGAAACGACAGCCCGAGCACCCAGCGCAGCGTCTGCGGGCCGAGCCACGTCGTGATCCACGACCCCACGGCGCCGGCGAACGCGTGGTTGGCGATCGTGGCCACCAGGATGCCGAGAATGATCGGCACCGGTCTGCGGAACTTGGCGGCGAGGATGAAGGCGAGCAGCTGGGTCTTGTCGCCGATCTCCGCCAGCGCCACGATGCCCGTCGAGATGAGGAAGGCTTCCACGTCCTACTCCTGGCCGGACCACTCATCCCTGACCACGATTCGCCTCGGCCGTACGAAGGCAGCGTGGTCAAAGGCCTTGCCAGATGCCGAGCATGGAGGCTCGAAAAGCCGCGTGCACCCCCACCGGCCGGGCCCGCCCAATCGGGACCCGGCCGGTGGGGGCGATCAGGCGGTGGCGATCAGTTCGCCGCGAAGCAGTAGAACAGGCCCGCGCCACCCGTGCTGCGCAGCGCCTCCACGCTGCAGCCGCGGGACAGGTGCGACGAGTTCCACGACTTGGCCGCCGCACTTTCGTCGAGCCCCGTGCGGTCACTGTGGCCCAGCATTGCGTTGCCGGTGGTGCTGCTCGTCCAGTTGCGACAGGTCGTGTCGGTCGGATCGGGCGCGAACCGGCGCCCTTCCGAGGTCGAGCCCGTCAGCACGTCGTGATTGTTCGGCGTGTCGCCGCGACCGCTGACGATCGCGCCCTTCTCGGTCAGCGCGGTCTCCTTGGTCAGCTTGTTGGCGCCGTGCAGCTCGTCGACGTTGCGGGCGATGACGACGCCCTTGACGTTCTGCCACGGGCCGTTGCCGATGCGGTCGCGCGCGTTGGTGCCCGGGGCGTTGCCGACCGAGGTCGTGCTCAGGTAGGCGCGCCACGTGTACTTGCCGCCGCCGGCCGCGCTGGCCAGTGCCGCGCAGTGCTTGTCCGCGCCTTCCAGGCCACCCAGGTCGGCGCCCTTGCCGGGCCCGGCGCTGGTGACGAAGAAGGTCATCGAGGCTTGCGGGCTGGGGGGTTGCGTCGGCGTGCACGCGGCGAGCCCCGCCGCCATCAGTGCCAGCGCGGCGGCCTGTCGTGTTGTCGTGGATCCAGTCACCATCATCCTCCGGGGTTGTGTGTTCGATCGCCACGCGGGTAGCGTGTGTCCGCACTCTGTTGGGGTGAGCGTGCCGCGCGTGGCCCCGCAGGCTATAGCATCGCGACGCGGCTGCCAACCCCGTGGGCATTCCAGGCCGCGGGCCCGTCCCCGGTCTTCGGGCACGGGAAGCGTCCGTCGACGAACGTGGCGTGGAAGCGCCCCATCGAATCCGCGCCCAGCCACTCGCGGACCCGTTCGGGGGTCATGCCGCAGTAGCGCCGATACGTGCCGTGGATCTGCGCGACCACGATCCCGGCCCGGGCATCGTGGCACAGGCGGCTCACGACGGCGCTGCGGCCGATGGCCTGGCAGTCGAACCCCTGCAGACCGATCGGCCGCCGGCCGTCGACGACGACCACCTCGGCGTCGGCGGACGCCGGACCCGCGGGCAGCCACCCCGCGGGCAGCCACCAGGCGTGGATCCACAGCGCCGTGAGCCAGGGAACGAACGACGTCATCGCGGGCGGTCCGGGTCGTCCCGCCATGGTATCGCGACGCGATAGACTGCGGGGCGGGACACGCGCACGCGGAGGCGCCATGACGATCGTCGACATCGAGACGCTTGCGGCCGGCGTGCCGGACGGCGGCACGCTCGCGCTGATGCGCACGCGGGTCCTCGACGAGATCGGCGAGACGTACCCGAAGTTCGTGTCTGCGCCGCGCTGAGATGGCCGCGAACCGTTTCCGCCACGAGAGCGCCGAACCGTCCCCGCAGGCGAGCGAGCCCCGGCGCGCGCGGCGCAGGTGGCTGCTGCTGTGGTTCCTGCTCGCGTGGGCCGTGGCCGCCTACCTGATCGTGCCGCGGCTGTGGGAGGACTATTTCTCGCGCCACACGGCGATCTCCGAAGTGGGCCGGATCACCCGCACCTCGGACGGCCACCCCGGAGACCCGGTCAACATCGCGCTGGTGGGCAGCGAAACCGACGTCGTGCGCGCGCTGGTCGCCGCGGGCTGGTTTCCCGCCGACCCGATCACCTTCGACTCCAGCGTGCGCATTGCCGCGGACTCGGTGCTGCGCCGGCCGGACGATGACGCGCCGGTCAGCAACCTCTACCTGTTTGGCCGAAAGCAGGACCTCGCCTTCGAGCGGCCGGTCGGCGACAGTCCGCGCCAGCGACACCACGTGCGCTTCTGGCGCTCGGCCCGGCTGCAAGACGACCGGCCCGAGTGGTTCGGTTCGGCGACCTTCGACGAGCGCGTCGGCCTGAGCTACACGACCGGCCAGGTCACGCATCACATCGGCCCCGACGTCGACGCCGAGCGCGACCTGATCGTCGCTGAATTGCGCAAGGCCGGCCGCGCGCAGGCCATCGAATGGCAGGCGGGTTTTCACACCGTGCTCGACGGGCGCAACGGCGGCGGCGATCCGTGGCGCACCGACGGACGCCTCGCCATCGTCGTCCTGCGCGGCGCGGCGGCCACGCCGGGTGGCGCGCCAACCGGTGCGGCGACGCCCGGGCAGCGGTAGACTCGAAGCCACACAGGAGGCCGGAACCGATGAGCCAGCACGCGACA
>CAYGZN010000023.1:0-15668 GCA_964354355.1 uncultured Burkholderiaceae bacterium
CTTCCAGTCGGGGTGGAACGCGGAGAAGTGCAGCGGCACGTCGGGCCCGAGCTCCGCCGCGATCCAGCGCGTCATCGCGTCGAGTTCCGCGTCGGAGTCGTTTTCGCCCGGGATCAGCAGCGTCGTGATCTCGAGCCACACCCGCGTTTCGCGCTTGAGATAGACCAGCGTCTCGAGCACGGGCGCGAGTTCCGCGCCGCAGACGTGCCGGTAAAAGCGCTCGGTGAACGCCTTGAGGTCCACGTTGGCGGCGTCGATCGCGGCGAAGAACTCCTCGCGTGGCCGCGGGCAGATGTAGCCCGCCGTCACAGCGACCGTGCGGACGTCCGCCTCGTGACACGCCTGCGCGACGTCGATCGCGTATTCCATGAACACGGTCGGGTCGTTGTAGGTGAACGCGACGCTGGCGCAGCCGAGGCGCCGGGCGGCCGCTGCAAGCTCGGCGGGCGACGCCGCATCGGCGAGCGTGTCCATTTCCCGCGACTTGCTCATGTCCCAGTTCTGGCAGAACTTGCAGGCGAGGTTGCAGCCCGCGGTGCCGAACGAGAACACGCTCGATCCGGGGTGGAAGTGGTTCAGCGGCTTCTTCTCGATCGGGTCGATGCAGAATCCCGAACTGCGGCCGTACGTGGTCAGCACCATCGAATCGCCCGCACGGGCGCGCACGAAGCACAGCCCCCGCTGGCCGTCGTGCAGCCGGCAGTCGCGCGGGCACAGGTCGCACTGGATGCGCCCGTCGTCGAGCCGGTGCCACCAGCGCGCCGGGTGGGCGCCGCCGGGGATGGCCTCGGTGCCGTGCATCGGCTCGGTGCCGCGCAGTCGTTCGCTGCCGTTCATTGACCGAACTCCTCGAACCTGCGCACGCGGTAGCGCGACACCTGGACGTCCTGGGCCCAGAAGCCGGGCGCGAGGCCCGCCTTGCGCTTGAGCGCCGCGAAGAAGGCCTGCGGGTCGGGCAGCTGCTCCCACACCTGCGGCAGGAACGTCGCGCGTTGTTCGCGCCACTGCAGCACGATACCGTCCACGCCGGGGCGGGCGGCGGCCAGCGCCTCGGCCTCGCTGCGCACGATGATCGGCTGCGGCGCCTCGAGCACCGACACTTCGACCTCCAGGCTGGCGTATTCCGCCTGCTGCACCGGTGCGAAGCGCGGATCCTGGAACGCCGCCGCCACCGCATTGGAGCGCACGTCGTCTTCGAGCGGGCGCGTTGCCTCGAGCCGGCCGACGCAGCCGCGCAGCGCGCCCTGGTGGTGCAGCGACACGAAGGTGGCGCCGTGACGGCGCAACAGCGGGTGGTCCGGCTCGCTGCGCAGCGGCAGCCGCAGCGCGGCCGCCATCGCGTTGCGTGCGCGACTGATCAGCGCAGCGCCCAGCGCCGGGTCGCCGTCGTCACCGGGTGTGTCGCCCGGTGCTTCGTGCGCGTCGCGTGAGCCGACCGATTGCAGCGCCGCCGCGCCGGGCTCGTAGGCGATCGCGCAGTAGCCGACCACGCGCGAGCGGTCGCCCGCGGTGTCGCCCGAGTTGCGCAGGTCGAGCAGCCGCGGCACCAGCCCGTGCGCGCGCGCGGCGCGCGCCGCCCCGCCCAGCGGCGTCGCGCCGCAGGCGTCGTCGTGCCCCAGGGTCTCGTCGAACTGCAGGATGCGCGCCACCGTCGCGCGGTCGGCCGACTGCGCGCGCGAATAGGGCAGGTAGTGCGACAGGTCCGAACTGATGACGATCAGCGTCTCGTCGCCGCCCCACAGGCGCTCGAGCACCTGTGCGACCTCATGTGCGCTGGCGCGGCCGACGGCCAGCGGCACCAGCGTGAAGGCCCGTAGCACGGTCTGCAGGAACGGCAGCTGGACCTCCAGCGAGTGCTCCGACGCGTGCGCGACATCGCTGCGCACGATCTGCGGCAGATCCGCCAGGGCCGACAGCGCCGCCCGATCGATCGGCACCCGCCCCAGCGGCGTGTCGAACGCGTCGGTCTGGGGCACGGCCAGTCCGTTCACGGCGACCCGGTGGGTGGGACCCAACAGCACGACGCGGGTGAATCGATCGGCCCACCGCGCGAGGCGCGCGTACGCGCAGGCCGCCACCGGACCCGAATAGACGTATCCGGCGTGCGGCACGACCAGCACTTTCGGCGCCGGCGCCGAGGCATCCTCGGCAACCCGCGGCACCTGGGCCAGATAGCCCGCGATCTGCGCACTGAGCTGCGCCGGCTTGCCCGGATAGAACATCCCGGCCACCGCCGGTGGGCGAGCGGCGAAACCCGCCGCATGGCCTGCTTCGAACATCGTATGGAACTCCCTTCCTGCATCCCCTAGATGGGTGCGCGGGCGTCAGGATCAAGGCCGGAGCGTGTCAGGTCGCGGGCGCGCCGGGCGTGCCGGGCCCGGGCGCGGCGCCGACGTCCTCTACAATCGGTCGCAATGGCTGCCGGGGGACACGGATGAGGGTGCTGATCGCCAATCGCGGCGAGATCGCCGTTCGCATCGCGCGCGCGGCCGACGAGCTCGGCGCCGAGGCCGTGGCCGTCTATGCCGAGGACGACGCCAGCGCGCTGCACGTGCGTCGCGCCGGGCGGGCCTACCCGCTGCCGGGACGCGGTCCGGCCGCCTACCTCGACGCCGAACGGCTGATCGCAATCGCGCTCGAGGCGGGATGCGACGCGCTGCACCCCGGCTACGGCTTTCTGGCCGAGCGGGCGGCGTTTGCTGCCGCCTGCGAACGCGCCGGGCTGGTGTTCGTCGGGCCGCGCCCGGAAACGCTCGAACTGTTCGGCGACAAGGTCCACGCCCGGCGCTTCGCGCTCGATCACCAGGTGCCGGTCTTGCCGGGCACCTCCGAGCGCACCTCGATCGAGGCGGCGCAGGCCTTTTTGCATGCGCAACAGGGCGCGCCGGTCATCGTCAAGGCCGTGGCGGGCGGCGGCGGCCGCGGGCAGCGGATCGTGCGACAGCCGGGCGAACTCGCCGAGGCCTTCGTGCGCTGCTCGGCCGAGGCGCAGGCGGCGTTCGGCGACGGGGCGCTGTACGTGGAGCGGCTGATGGACGAGGCCCGCCACGTCGAGATCCAGACCGTCGGCGACGGCACGGGCGCGGTTGCGCACCTGGGCGAGCGGGACTGCAGCCTGCAGCGGCGCCACCAGAAGCTCGTCGAGATCGCACCGAGCCCGTGGCTCGCTGAGGCGACCCGCGAGGCGCTGATCGGGGCGTCCTGCCGCATGGCGGCGGCCGCGCGATTGCGCGGGTTGGCTACCTTCGAGTTCCTGGTCGGCGCCGACGGCGCGCTGGCATTCATCGAGTCCAATCCCCGGCTGCAGGTCGAGCACACCGTGACCGAGATGGTCACCGGCGTGGACCTGGTCCGCGCGCAGCTGCGGATCGCTTCGGGCGCCACGCTCGTCGAGCTCGGACTGGACCGGCCGGCGCTGGCCACGCCGCGCGGCTACGCGATGCAGCTGCGCGTGAGCGCCGAGCGCCTGCAGGCCGACGGCAGCGTCCTTCCGGCGGTGGGCACGATCAGCGCGTACGAGCCGCCGTCGGGCCCGGGAATCCGCGTGGATTCGGCGGCATTCCAGGGGGCGCAGATCGGCGCGGCCTACGACCCGCTGATCGCCAAGCTGGTGGTGCACGCGGCGGACCCCGAGTTCGACGTGCTGCTGCGCCGTGCGCGGCGCGCCGCCGCCGAATGGCGCATCGAAGGCGTCGCGACCAACCTGCCGCTGCTGCAGGCCGTGCTGGCCCGCCCGGAACTGGCCTGCGGCGCGGTCACGACGCGTTTCGTCGACGAGCACGCCGCGGCGCTGATCGGTGCCGCGCAGGATTTCGCCCGGCTGCGGCAGGGGGCTGCGCAGGCGCCGGGCGCAGGACCTGAGGTCACCGTGCCGCACGGTGCGGCGGGCCTCGTAGGCGGATCGATCGGCGAACCAATGGCCGACGAGTCGGCGGCACTGCTGGCTTCGGGGCTGCGCGCAGTCTGCGCTCCGCTGCAGGGCACCGTCGTGTCGCTCGACGCGGCCGTGGGCGGAGCGGTGGCGCCGGGCGCCACGCTGCTGGTCCTCGAGGCCATGAAGATGCACCACGCCGTCGAGGCGACCGACGGCGGCATCGTGCGTCGGGTGCTGGTGGCGGTCGGGGACACCGTCAACGAAGGTGCGGCACTGCTGGCGATCGAGCCGGCGCAGGTCGAGGCTGCCGCCGACGCCGCGGCGGGCACCATCGACCCGGATCACGTCCGGGCGGACCTCGCCGAGTCGATCGCGCGCCACGCGCTCGGCCTGGACGAGTCGCGGCCCCAGGCCGTCGCGCGGCGCCGTCGCACCGGGCAGCGCACCGCGCGCGAGAACGTCGCGGCGCTGGTCGATCCCGGCAGCTTCGTCGAGTACGGCGCGCTGGCGATCGCCGCGCAGTGGAGCCGGCGCAGCATCGAGGATCTGCAGCGCGACACGCCGGCCGACGGCATCGTCACCGGCATCGGCACCGTCAACGGCGAGCACTGCGACGCCGAGCGCGCACGCTGCCTGGTGCTGGCCTACGACTACACCGTGCTGGCCGGCACGCAGGGCGCGCTGAACCACAAGAAGACCGACCGCGTGCTGCAGCTCGCCGAGCAGTGGCGACTGCCGGTCGTGCTGTTCGCCGAAGGCGGTGGCGGGCGGCCGGGCGACGTCGACTGGCCGGTGGTGGCGGGCCTGGACATCACCACCTTTCACCACTTCGCGAGGCTGTCGGCGCTGGTGCCGCGGGTCGGGGTCGTGTCGGGGTACTGCTTCGCCGGCAATGCCGCGCTGCTGGGCTGCTGCGACGTGATCATCGCAACCGCCGACGCGTCGATCGGCATGGGCGGCCCCGCGATGATCGAAGGCGGCGGCCTGGGTCGCTGCCGTCCCGAGGACGTGGGGCCGATGTCGGTGATGGTTCCCAACGGCGTCGTCGACGTGGCGGTGGCCGACGAGGTCGAGGCGGTGGCCGTTGCCCGGCAGTACCTGTCCTACTTCCAGGGCGCGCGGCGCGACTGGCGCGCCGGCGATCCGCGGGCGCTTCGTTCGCAGATCCCCGAGGACCGGCTGCGCATCTACGACGTGCGCCGCCTGATCGCGGCGCTCGTCGACGAGGGGTCGATGCTGGAGCTGCGTCGCGGCTACGGCGTGGGCATGGTCACCGCGCTGGTGCGCATCGAGGGCGAGCCGATCGCGCTGCTGGCCAACGACCCGCGCCACCTGGGCGGCGCGATCGACGCCGCCGCCGCCGAAAAGGCGGGGCGCTTCCTGCAGCTGGCCGACGCGTTCGACCTGCCGGTGCTGTCGCTGTGCGACACGCCGGGGTTCATGGTCGGGCCGCAGGCCGAGAAGCAGGCGACCGTGCGCCGGGTGTCGCGGATGTTCGTGACGGCCGCCAGCCTCACGGTGCCGTTCTTCACGGTCGTGCTGCGCAAGGGCTACGGGCTGGGCGCGCAGGCGATGGCGGGCGGTGGCTTCTCGGCGCCGTTCTTCACGGTGGCCTGGCCCAGCGGCGAGTTCGGCGCGATGGGCCTGGAAGGGGCGGTCCGGCTGGGGTTTCGCAAGGAGCTCGAGGCGATCGCCGACCCGCACGAGCGGCAGCAGGCATTCGAGCAGCGGGTGGCGGCGGCGTACGAGCGCGGCAAGGCGCTGAACATGGCGACCCACCTGGAGATCGACGACGTGATCGACCCGGCCGACACGCGGCGCTGGGTCCTGCGTGGCCTGCGCTCGGTGCCTGCCCCGGCCCGGCGCGACAAACGCAAGCGCCCCTTCATCGACACGTGGTAACGTTTCGACAGCGAGCCCGTCCACGTTTGCGGGGGACCTTTACCGAACTGATGGAGTGCGAACGATGCTGACCCTGCACCACCTGAACGACTCGCGCTCGCAGCGCGTGCTCTGGCTGCTCGAAGAGATCGGCGTGCCGTACGAACTGGTGCGCTACCAGCGTGATGCGAAGACCAACCTCGCGCCGCCCGAGCTCAAGGCGATCCACCCGCTCGGCAAGTCGCCGGTCATCGTCGACGGCACGCGCACGATCGCCGAGTCGGGCGTCATCGTCGAGTACCTGGTGCGCAAGTATGGCGGGGGGCGGTTCGCCCCGGCCGTCGACATCGATTCCGACGACTACCTGGCCTACCTGCACTGGATGCACTACGCGGAGGGCTCGGCGATGGTGCCGGTGCTGCTGCAGCTGTACGTCAGCCGGCTCGGCGATGCCGGTGCGCCGCTGGCGCCGCGCATCGACAGCGAGATGCGCAATCACTTCGGCTACATGAACCAGGCGCTCCAGGGGCGCGAGTTCTTCGTGGGCAATGCGTTATCGGGTGCGGACGTGCAGATGTCGTTCGTCGTCGAAGCCGCCGCCAGCCGCGGGCCCGTGCAGGGCTACCCGAACCTGGTGGCGTTCATGGACCGCGTCCAGGCGCGGCCCGCGTACCAGAGGGCGTTGCAGCGGGGCGGTCCGTACCGCTTCGCCAAGGCGCGCTAACAGAGAAACCGGAGAGCAATCATGTCCAAATCATTGTTCGTAGCTGCAATCGTCGTCGCGCTGGTGTCGGTTCCGGCCGTCGCAAGCCAGAAGCTTGCGAGCCAGCGTGGCTGCATGGAGTGCCACGCGAAGGGCAAGGAAATATGGGGGCCGTCGTTCCACGACATCGCCACCCTCTACAAGGGCACGCAGGGTGCGAAGCAGAAAATTCAGGCAAAGATTCTCAAGGGTGGCGCCGAGCATTGGGGCAATCGCCAGATGCCGCCGCACGCCCCGCCGTTCATCCCGGTGACCGATGCCGAGGCGGCGCAGCTCGCCGCCTGGGTGCTCAGGCAGTGAGCGGCAGAGAACAGGAAAGGGCGGCGTCGCCGCAGGTCGCCATGGCTACGGCAGGGGCTTCTTCATGAACAATCCGCCGCGGATCTGCCCCGCGGTGTAGCCGACCGCACGGTCGCCGGGATACAGCACCGCCAGCCGCGCCGCGACGCCTGGCCCCAGCTGCTCGGGCGTGCCGTGGCACTGCGTGCACAGCGCCTGCGTCGGCAGGGCCTTGCCGTATCGCACGAACTGCCGGCCGTCCTCGGTGACGACTTCGTAACGCTCCAGCGTCGCGGGCTCCGCGCCCGCTGCCCGCCTGGCGTCGAACTGCTCGAGCGTCACGCGCTCCCAGGCGTCGGGAATGCCGTTCGGGCTGCGAGGACGCAGGCTGGCGCGGTGGATCTGCCAGCCCGTCTGTGCCGAAGCCGTCTTGGCCAGTTCCGGGGCCTTGACGCGGCACGCTTCGATCGCGGAGGCGGGCCCGTTGGCCAACTCGGCGGTCAGCACCGTGAGCAGACTGGCCGGCACCCGGGTTGCGATCGACCGCGCCTGGTCGATGTCGGCCTGCGATGGCGCCGTCGGTGGCGTCGCGGATGGCGTCGTGCACGACGCCATCAGGGCGCCAAGGGCAATCGGCAGGAGCCGGAGGTGGTACGCGTGTCGCATCGTGTGGTCCTTCTCGGTTCGGGCGGGTCGACCGCCGGGTCCCGGGCATCGTGACGCATCGAAGGCCCGGCGGACAATCCCCGCGGCGCGCTACGCGCGCGTACGCCCTCCGGGTAAGCCGTGTCAGGTGGCTCCGGCGCTCGCGGGTTCACCACGGCAAGACTTCGCCGTTCTGGTGCAGGAAACGTCCAGTGGTCTCGAGCCTGAGCTCGTCGATGCGCTGCAGGAGCCCGCTCACGGACTCGTGTGCCTCGATCATGCCCTGACCGCCGGTCATCTCGGTGCGCACCGCCCCTGGATGCAGGATGACTACGGCGACCCCTCGCGGCTTCAGGTCGTGGGCCAGGCAAACTCCAGCCGCATTCAGGGCCGCCTTGCTCATGCGATAGCCGTAATAGCGACCGGAGCCGTTGTCACCCATCGATCCCATGCGACTGGTGATGAGCGCGACTTTCGCGCCTGAGTGCAAGCGGGGGGCAAGCGCTCGGGTCAGAAACACCGGTGCGATCGCGTTCAGCTCGATCTGCGCGCGGACCTTGTCCACATCGACGTCTTCGAGAGAGTCGGCAAGGAGCACGCCGGCGTTCTGGATCAGCAGATCGATGTCGTCGTGCATGAGCCGCTCGGCGAGCTTCGAGCGGGCCGCGGGCTCGGTCACGTCGATCCCGCTTTCGACACGCACGCCAAGTGCGTCGAGCTCCGGCGAACTCTTGCGGCATACCGCAACCACGCTCGCGCCCCGGCCCTTGAGCTGCCGGGCGAGCTCGAGGCCGATCCCACGATTCGCACCGGTGACCACTGCAACGCCCATGGCGTCCATCCTCCTCGATTGGCCTCGTGCCCCGCCTTGCCGCCCGTGCCCTGCTTTGCGGCAGGAGTCGCGACGGCCGATCACGCGGTCATCCTATCACCGCCTTCACTACGGGCCTCGGTGTCGATGCGCTCGCGGCACGCAGCGTCGACTCACGTCTGCAGTGCCTCTCGTCCCGCTGGACAGCGGCGTTCAACAGAGCCGCCCTGCCTCGGCGGCAGGTCCGCCCCCGTGAATGCCGCTGATGGGTCAGAATGCGCACGTCGGCAGTCGGGCGGGGTTCGGGCAGGACCGGCCTCGTGCGACCGGGCCGTCCCCGTCGCCGGAACAACGACCCGCCGTTTGGCATCCCCGAGAGGCAGACACCATGGACAAGCTGAGCCTGCAGGATCCCCTGTTCGCGACCTACGTCGTCGCTGCCACGCTGATGATCCTGAAGGCCGTGAGCATGTCGTGGCTGACGGTCGTGCGCATGATGAGCGTCAAGGGCGGCTTCCGCTCGCCGGAGGACCTCAGGAAGACGCCGCTGAATCCAGCGCCCAATCCGAAGCAGATCGAACCCGACGAACGCGTCGAGCGCATTCGTCGGATTCAGCTCAACGACCTGGAGAACCTGCCGTACTTCCTCGTCGCAGGCTTCCTGTACGTGCTGACGCAGCCCCCGTTGCTGCTCGCGCAGGTGCTCCTGTACGGGTACGTGGTATCGCGACTGCTGCACTTCGCCGCCTACCTGACCGCACGAACCCACGACACGCGCGCCACACTGTGGACGGTGGGCTCACTCATCCTCATCTTCATGACCTGCCGGACGCTGATCGCCGCGATCGGTTACTGACGGTCGTCTCGCAGGGCTGAAGCTGACGACACATCGAGGAGAAGTCCCGCATGAATCCGCTGGCCGCCACCGGCCCTTCGCTCAGCCACTTCGGCTTCCAGGTGCGCGACGTCGCGCTCATGGAGGACTTCTACAAGCGTGTGATGGGTTTCACCGTCACCGACCGCGGCCATCTCGACACGCCGCGCGGGCCGGTCTACCTGGTGTTCCTCTCGCGCGACCCGCAGGAGCATCACCAGGTGGTGCTGTGCTCGGGACGTCCGGTGGACAACGACTGCAACATCATCAACCAGCTGTCGTTCCGCGTGCCCAGCCTCGCCTTCCTGCGCGAGCTGCACGCGCGGCTCGCGGCCGAACCGGGCGTCACCGAGGTGCTGGGTGTCACGCACGGCAACGCGGTGTCGATCTATTTCCGCGACCCCGAGGGCACGCGCCTCGAGTGCTTTGTCGACGCCCCCTGGTATTGCGAGCAGCCCGTGCGCGAGCCGATCGACTTTACACAGTCCGAGGCCGAGATCATGGCGCGCTGCGAGGCGGTCGCTCGCGCCGCACCGCGCTTCCAGCCACGCGCGCAGTGGGTGGCCGAGATGCAGCGCAGGATGGCGGGCGGCATCCATGCCTGAGACCTTCGACGTCGCGATCGTCGGCTATGGACCCGCCGGCGCGGTGATGCGCGCGCTGTGCGGCCTTGGCCTGAAGCGCGAGCTCGAGGCCGTGACGCGCCCCGGCGTCGAGGGCATGCGTTTCGTCATCGCAGCCACCGCGCGCGACGCCACCGAGCTGTCACGATCGGCGGCGCTGCTCCCGTAGCTCCCCGTCCGCGGCGGGCTCGCGGGGGCCCCGGCCGAAGTGCCTGGCCGCAAAGACCGTGCCGATCAGCTGAAGGGCCGCGCAGAAGTAGAACGGCAGGCCCATGCGCCAGTCGTCCGTCGGCAGGTGCGACACGATGCCCAGCAGGCTGGCGCTGACGACGGGCGCCATCACTGCCATCAGGCTGTTCAGTGCCGCCACGGCACCCATCGTCTGCCCCTGGCTGCGCGCGTCGGCCGAGTTGGACACCCGGCTTTGAATGACCGCCGCGGCACCCCCGCTCAGCAGGTTGCCCGCAACGATGACCACGAACATCATCCAGCCCTCGGTGACCGCGCCGAAGGCGAAGTAGGTCAGCGACGAGGCCATCAGGCCGCCAACGGCCAGGGTCCGGGCCGAAAAGACCTGCAGCAGGTGCTTGAGCAGGAAACCCTGAACCAGCACCGACATCAGGCCTACGGTGAACAGCGCCAGTCCGTTGTCCTTCGGGCCCCAGCCGAACTTGAACGTGGTGTAGAGCACGAAGCTGTTGTGCAGCGTGAACTGCGCCAGGGCAGCCAGGCAGATGACGGCCACCAGCGAGCCCACCCCGTGCAACTGGCTCAGGCCTACCAGCGCGCTCAGCGGGTTGGCCCGGCGCCACGCGAACGGCTTGCGCCGCTCGGGCGGCAGGGACTCCGGCAACACGAAATAGCCGTAGATCCAGTTCAGCACGGCCATCCCGCCGGCGACGAAGAACGGCAGGTGCACGTCGATGCTGCCCAGATAGCCGCCCATCGCCGGACCCAGCGTGAAGCCCAGGCCGAACATGGCGCCCACCAGCCCGAAGCGCCGGGCGCGATCTTCCGGCGCGGTGATGTCGGCCACATACGCATTGGCCACCGCCGCATTGGATTGCATCGCGCCGCTGAACAGCCGAACCACGATCAGCATCCACAGCGCGGTGGCGAGCCCGGTGACGATGAAGCTCAGGGCCAGGCCCGAGAACCCCAGCAGCAGCACCGGCCGGCGGCCGAACCTGTCCGACAGCGCGCCGAGCATGGGCGAGGCGATGAAGTTGGCCAGGCCGAATGCCAACGCCACGGCACCGAACCAGAAGGTCTGCTCGGTGCGCGACGACGTGAACGTTCCGACCAGCAAGGGCAATACCGGCACGATCAGGCCGATGGCGATCATGTCGATGAGGACCGTGAGCAGGATGAAGACCATCGCCGGCGCCCGCCGGTCGTTCGACGGACCGGTCGTAGACGGGCCGCCGGCGGGCGGCAGCGATGGCGGCGAACTCACGGAAACTCGAGCGACACTGGGGACGTCGCACGGCGGGCCAGTTCCAGCAGGTGCGTTCGCACATCGCGCGGCCACCGGGCGACTTCGTTGGTCAGCCGGGCCAGGTCGCCCGCAAACAGCGCGCGCGACGCCTCCTCGAAGCCGGGCTCGTTCCCGGCCAGTGCGTGCATGAAACGGTAGGCGGATTCCGTGGCCTCGCGCAGGCGGTCGGACTCGGCACTCGCGCGTTGCGCCCGCTCGACGAGTTTGCGCAGCGCCACCGAAGCGCCGCCCGGTTGCGAACCCAGCCAGTCCCAGTGGCGCGGCAACAATGTCACCTCGCGTGCCACCACGCCCAGCCTGGGCCGACCGGGACCGCGTTGCGTCGCCGCGGTCGATGCTTGTGTCGGCGGGGGTGCATCGACGGACGGTGAAGACAGACGCTCGAGGACCGTCGCCACCGACCCGCGTAGGTCGATTTCGACCGGCTGGCTCGAGGTGGCGTCGAGGATGACCACCGGCACCGCAGGATGACCCTCGACGAAGCACTTCACGCGGGCGGCAACGTCTTTGGGCGCACCATGTGCGATTCGCTTGTGTCGGGCGAAGGCGATCCAGGCGGTGGTGGGCTGAAGGCTCATTGCGGCGGAGGTCTCGAGGTTCGAACAAATATACCCGGACGATAAAGCCGATCCGCGATCCCAGTCAGGCACAATCCTCGATTTCCCGCCGTGAACACGACGCAGGCCGCTGGTCCTGGATCGAATGGACCGGCGCAGACAGGTGGCGAGGAAGCGATTCAACCATCAGGAGGTGCGGTTTGCGCACGACACACAAGCGGCTCCGTGTTCCCGCACTTCTTGGTCCTGCATTGACGCTGCTCCTGTCGGCGCACGGGACCGGGGCGAGCACGGCGTGGGCCCAGGTCGTGGTGCAATCGCCCAGCCGACCCACAACGAGCGGGTCCCAGGCCAGAACGGGGTTCGACGTCCTGCCGGGACGATGGGTGCGGGCCGACGGCGGGTACGTCATCACGATCCGGTCGACCGATGCCGGCGGCAAGCTGGACGCCAGCTATGCCAACCCCGCTCCGTTGCCCTTCGCCGCGGCGCAGGCATCGCGCGACGGGGGCACGCTCATGGTCTTCTTCGAGTTGCAAGCCGGCGGCTACAACGGTTCCACCTACACCCTGACCTACGACCCGTCGAAGGACATCCTCAAGGGCGTGTACTACCAGGCGGTCGCGCGGCAAAGATACGACGTGTACTTCGCTCGTGCTCGGTGACCGACTCTCGGGGCGCGCGCGGGGGACTCATCGCCAACAGCGACGGCCTCCTGACGCGCGCTGAATGGGACCTCGAGCCCAACCGGCGAGTGTCGGGCCCGTGCCCGGCATTACCTTCGAGGTCATTGATCGTTATTCCCGCCCGGCGGTACAGTCCTGCGCTGTCGCCAACGGGGCCGGACCATGGAGGGGTTGCCGTGACTGCGTTTCGCGTCTTTCTGGCCGTGCTCTGGGCAACGCTCGTGGTCTATACGGGCCTCGTGATGGCCAACCACGGCACGGGCCTGTTTGCCGTGTTCTTCGGCGACATGGCGGCCATGGGTTGGCCCGGCCAGTTCAACCTCGATTTCCTGTTCATGCTGATGCTCTCCGGGCTGTGGGTCGCCTGGCGGCACCGATTCTCGAGTGCAGGGCTGCTGCTCGCGCTGCTGGCCGTTTTCCTCGGCAGCCTGTTCCTGACGACCTACCTGTTCATCGTCAGCAGCCAGGCAAAGGGCGACATGAAGGAAGTGCTGCTGGGGAAAGGGCGGGCAAGAGGGTAGTCGAAAGCGCCCGGTGCGACGTACGGTGACACGGCAGTCTCGACCGGCTGGCCCCGATGACTGCTATCCGGTGAGGATGGGCTTCAGCGTGTCGATCTCGTCGACCATGAAGTCGAAGAAGGCTGCGACGCGCGGTGTGCGGCGCAGTTCGGGTGTCGTGAGCAGCCGCCAGATGCGGGCAAGCTCGGGAATCGGCTCGAGCACGCGAACCAGGTCTTCCTCGGCGTCACCGAGGGCGGTCGGCAACGGCGCGACACCGATGCCGGCTTTCACCGCATAGAGCAGGCCGAGTACGCTGTTGTTGCGGGCGACGATTCGCCCGTTCGGTGCCACCTGCCGCAGCCACTTCGCCGCGCGGTGCTGGGTCATCGTGTCGTCGAATCCGACCAGGGGATGCCGTTCGAGGTCCTCGACCCGCTCCGGCTTGCCGTGCAGCTCGACGTACTTCCGGCTCGCATAGACGGCCCAGATCGAGTCCGCGACCTTGCGTCCGACCAGCTCGTTGTCGTCGGTGTCGCCGGAACGCAGCGCGACGTCCACCTCGCCCTTCGCGAGGTCCAGATACTTGTCGCTCATGACGAACTCGACCCGGATTCCAGGATACCGGGCATGGAAACGGTCGAGCAGCGAGGATTGCGTGATGCGGTAGACCAGTGGCTCGGGGCAGGTCACGCGCACCACGCCGACCGCCGCGCGCCGGGCGGATTCGAGATGCTGCTCGAACGCCAGCACGGCCTGTTCGACCGATTCGGCGTAGGCCACCATCTCCACGCCGAGTTCCGTCAGGCGGTATCCCGTTGCGTGGCGCTTCACGAGCGGGCGACCGATGCGCTGTTCGAGCGCCGTGATCCGGCGATGCACGGTGGACTGGTTCACCTGCAGCGCCCGTCCGGCCGCAATCGTGCTGCCGTGACGCGCGACGGCCAGGTAGAAGCGCAGGTCATCCCAATCGAACATGGTGGTCGAGCTATGCGCTTGCGCGGCCCCGTTCTGCAATCCTGCGGCTTACGAGCGCTGCCAGCGGCGTGTAGATTCGTTTCACAACTTTTCGTGAAGGAGACACCTCGTGGCAACTGCGATCGAAACGGATACCGAAGCCTTCAAGGACGCCGTCCGCAGCCAGTGGGACGCGTCGGCCCGAAGCTGGAACGATCATACGCCCCGGATCCGCCCCTGGTTGCGCAAGGGCACCGACGCGATGCTCGACATGGCAGGAGTCCGGCCCGGCGCGCGCGTGCTCGACGTCGCCGCCGGCGCGGGCGACCAGACGCTCGACATCGCGCAGCGCGTGGGGCCCCGGGGAAGGGTGCTGGCAACGGACCTGTCGCCCGCCATCCTGGAGATCGCGAAGGGCAATGCACTGCGGGCGGGCTTGCGCAACGTCGAAACGCGCGTCGCAGATGGCGAACGGCTCGGCCTCGACGGGGCCTCGTTCGATGCGGCCATCTGCCGGTTGGGCCTGATGTTCTTCCCCGACCCCGCGCAGGGGCTGTGCGAGATGCATCGCGCGCTGAAGCCCGGAGCCGGGATCTGCACGATGGTATTCGCAGGGCCCGAGACCAACCCGTGCATCACGACGCTGATGTCGACCGCGCTCCGGCACGCCGGCGTCCCGCCCCGAGATCCCTACCAGCCCGGGGGCCTGCTGAGCCTCGGAAAGCCGGGCCTGATCGACGAGCTGTTCAAGCGCGCCGGATTCAAGGACGTCGCGACCACGCGGGTCGATGCGCCGTTTCGGCTGCCCTCGGCCCGGGACTACATGGAATTCATCCGGTCTTCGGCGAGCCCCGTCCAGCAGATTCTCGGCAGGCTCGACGCCAGCGCCGCGAACGCGGCGTGGGCCGAGATGGAGGAACGCCTGAAGCGATTCGACACCGCGACGGGATGGGAAGGGCCCAACGAGCTGCTGCTGACCGCGGCCAGGCGATAAGGGGAGCGTTCGCCAGTCAACGCGGATGGCCGCCTCGTGTCGGGACACGCCGGCAGACTGGCTTGACGTCCGGGGCCGGGACTCGGACATCCGGTCATCGTGCTGCCAGGTCTGGGAGCCACCGATGCCTCGACGCGCCCGCTGCGCGGGTATCTCGCTGGGATCGGCTATGCGGTCGAGGGATGGGAACTGGGACGCAACCTGGGGCGCCGGCAGGTGGTCGACCTTCACCTGGTGCCGCGCCTGAGAGAGCTGCGCGCGCGCAGCGGGCGCACCGTGAGCCTGGTCGGCTGGAGCCTGGGGGGCATCCTGGCGCGCGAGTTGGCCAAGCGCGCGCCACAGGATGTACGCCTGGTCATCACGATGGGCAGCCCGTTCGCCGACAGCGGCCGGGCATCCAACGTGGCACGCCTGTTCGAAGCGGTCAGTGGCCGCAGGATCGTCGACGATCCGCACGCGCGCCGGCGCATTCGCGAAGCGCCCCCCGTGCCGCTGACGTCGATCTACAGCCGCACGGACGGCGTGGTGGCGTGGCGGGCCTGCCTCGAGCAGGAGGGGCCCGCGGCGGAGAACGTCGAAGTCCGCGGCAGCCACTGTGGCCTTGGCCACAATCCTGCAGCCCTGTGGGCCGTCGCCGATCGGCTTGCCCAGCCCGAGGGCCAGTGGTCCAGGTTCGCGCCGGGCGGCGCGCTGCAGGCGCTCTACCCGAAGCCGCGGCGCCGTGCG
>CAYGZN010000024.1:0-15563 GCA_964354355.1 uncultured Burkholderiaceae bacterium
CCTGATCACTCACGTGATGCCGATCGAGCGCATCAACGACGCGTTCGACCTGATGCACAGCGGCGAGTCGATCCGCTCGGTCGTGACGTTCCCCTGAACCGCGTCAGCGCGCGCGCACGGCCGTCGCGGCGGCGCCGGCCAGCGCGAGCACGCCGCCGACGAGCATCGCCGCGGCGGCTCCGGTCTCCTGGCCGAGGCGCCCGAACGCCAGGCTGCCCAGCGGGGTGGCGCCGATGAACATCGCGGTGTAGATCGCCATCACGCGGCCGCGCTTGTCGTCGTCGACGCGCTTCTGGATCGACATGTTGGTCGATGCGGCCTGTGCGATCGTCCCGAACCCGACCAGCGCCATGCCGAGCACCGACAGCGGCATCCACCCCGATCGGCTGAACGCCAGCAGCCCCAGGCCCGCCGCGACGTTTCCAGCCAGCGCAATGCGGCCCAGGCGGTGGGTACGCCGTCGCGCCGCGAGCGACAGCGCGGCGATCATCGCGCCGGCGCCGGCGCACGACAGGAACAGCCCGACCAGTTCCGGATGCGAACCGTACAGTTCGGCGACGGCCGCCGGCATCAGGAAGCTGTAGGGGCCGACCGCAAACCCCAGCACGAACACGCCGGCCAGCAGCCGGCGGATGACCGGGTCCGAGAACGCATAGCGCCAGCCCTCGAGGTAGTCGGCCAGGAACGACCCGTCGGCGACGGCGCGGGTGAGGTTGGGCACGCGGATCCGCCAGATCTGCGACAGCGTCGCGGTCAGCGTCAGTGCGTGAAGCAGGAAACACGGGACCTCGCCGACCGTGGCGATCAGCAGTCCGCCGACGGCGGGCCCGACGAAGCGGGCCGTGTTCAGCGCGCTCGAGTGCAGCGCCACGGCGTTGGGCAGCACCTCGCGGTCGGGCACGAGCTCGGCCAGGAAGGCGTGGCGAATCGGGATTTCGCACGAGAACAGCAGCCCGCGCACGAACGCGATCGCAATCAGCCCGGCCGCGCCGATCGCGTCGGCCGCCGTCAGCGCGGCCAGCACGACACACTGCAGCGCGACGCCCGACAGCAGAAACAGCAGCAGCTTGCGCCGCGGGTAACGGTCGGCGAACAGGCCGGCGACCGGCGACACGACGATCGCCGGGGCCAGCGTGGCGAACCCGACCACGCCCAGCACGAACGTGGAGCCGGTCAGGCGGAACGCGAGCCAGGACAGCGCGACGTTGTGCGCGAACCCGCCGACCAGCGCAATCGACTGCCCGATGAAGTAACGGCGGAACTCGCGGTGCCGCAGCGCCGGGAATCGGCTCATCCGGGCACTGTACGGTCAGCGGCGGCGATTCGCCAGCGACGCGATTCCGGCAATCATCAATTCGATGCTGTACTCGAGGTCGGCATCCGCATCGGGCCCCGCGCCGCCCGGCGCGGGTGACGCCGCGGGCGGCGTCCTGCGCCGGCGCGGCGTGCGGCTCTGCGCGCCCCCGCCTGCGTCGCTGTCGGGACCGTCGCGGTCGTCGGGACCGTCGCGGCCGTCCGCGCGACCATCGCGCGCTTGACCGGTCGCGTACAGCGGCCGTCCGCCGGTGCCGCTTGCGGCGACACCGGCGAGCCCCGCCGCATACGTGTAGATCGCACGGGACAGCCGCAGGCGCTCTTCGGGTGCGAACCCGGCGCGCTGCAGGATCGCGTCGATGGCGGCGTGGATGTCGCGCTCGCGCGGGGTCGCGTAGCGGCTGGCGAACAGGCCCGGGAGCACGCGCGGGTGGCTGCGCGCCAGCGCGTAGAAGCGCCGGGCCAGTTCGCGCAGCGGCGGCTGCCACTGCGTCCCGTGCGGCGCCGGCAGCGGCAGCTCCTCGAGCACGCGCTGGTACACGCCCTGCAGCAGCGCCTGCTTGTTCGGCACGTGGTGATAGATCGACATGGGGTCCACGGCGAGCGCCGCGGCGAGCGGGCGCATGCTCAGGGCCTCGAGCCCCGCGGAATCGACCAGCGCCAGCGCCGCCGCGCAGATGCGCTCGACGCTCAGCGGCACGCGCGCCCCCGGTCCCGGCGGCGCGGCCGTCGGCCTGCCCGGACGCGCCCGCGCGGGGTGCAGCGCGGTTTGGGACGGCGCGGTTCTCGACGGCATCGGGCCGGGTCTCGGTGGCATCGGCGGCAGGATCGGCGTCGGGATTGACGGGCTCTACGGTGTAGGATAGATTTTCCTACGGCGTAGGGCAACCGCAGGTCCTGCCCGCGAGCGCCATCCACTTCGACACACACAGCGATGCCAGCGACTGCCTCGACGATTCCGGCCCCGGCGGGACTTCCCCTGGTGGGCAACCTGCTGCAGATCCCGCGCGGGCGGCTCACGCAACACCTGATGGGGCTCGCCGGCCGGTTCGACGGCATCTTCGACATCGACTTCGCCGGCGTGCGGGTGCCGTTCGTGACCTCGGCGGCGCTGGTCGCGGAGCTGTGCGACGAGAAGCGCTTTCGCAAGACGATCAAGCCGCCCCTGTCGCTGCTGCGCGCGGTGGCGGGCGACGGCCTGTTCACCGCCCACGGCGACGAGCCCAACTGGGGCAGGGCGCACCGCATCCTGACGCCCGCGTTCGGGCAGCGGGCGCGGCGCGCGTACTTCGACGCCATGCACGAGGTGGCCGGGCAGCTGGTCTCGAGCTGGTCGTCCAGGCAGGGCGAGCCGCTGGAGGTCGCCGACGACATGACCCGCCTGACGCTCGACACGATCGCGCTGTGCGGTTTCGGCTACCGGTTCGATTCGTTCGCCGCGCCCGAGTTGCACCCGTTCCTGCAGGCGATGGGCCGCGTGCTCGACGAGACGATGGGACGGCTCACCCGGCTGGTCTTCGTGAGCCGCCTGCGCTGGCGGGCCAACCGCCGCTTCGACCAGGACGTGGCGGCCATGCACGCACTGGTCGACGACGTGATCCGGCGGCGCCGCGCACACGCCGATTCGACCCGCGACCTGCTGGGGCTGATGCTCGAGGCCGTCGACCCCGTGACCGGCGAGCGCCTCGACGACGAGAACATCCGTTACCAGGTGATCACCTTCCTGATCGCGGGCCACGAGACCACCAGCGGCCTGCTGTCGTTCGTGCTGTACCTGCTCACGCGGCACCCCGAGGTGACCGCGCGCGCGCGGGCCGAGGTCGACGCGGTGCTGCCCGCGGGACGCCCGCCCGTCTACGAGGACCTCGCTTCGTTCGACGTGATCGACCGGATCCTGAAGGAGGCCCTGCGACTGTGGCCGACGGCGCCGGCGTTCGCGGTGGCGCCGTTCGAGGACACGACGCTGGGCGGGCGCTACCTGATCGAGCGCGATCGGCGCGTGACGGTGCTGCTGCCGGCGCTGCACCGCGACCCGGCCGTCTGGTCCGACCCCGAGCGGTTCGACATCGACCGGTTCCTGCCGCACAACGAGGCGCGCATCCCGACGCACGCCTACAAGCCGTTCGGAAACGGCCAGCGCTCGTGCATCGGGCGCCAGTTCGCGATCATGGAGGCCAAGCTGGCGATCGCGCTGATCGTCCAGCAGTTCGAATTCGAGGCGGCCGACGACTACCACCTGGCCGTGCGCGAGACGCTGACGCTCAAGCCGGACCGGTTTCGGCTGCGCGTGCGGCGCCGCCTCACGCCTGGCCGCTGAGCGCGCGCCCCGCGTCGAGCTCAGCCAGGCGCTGCAGGTGCCATTCGGCGTCGCCGAGCAGGTTGGCGACGGCGGCCAGCCGCTTGTAGCAGTGTCCGACCTCGACCTCGTCGGTCATGCCGATCGCGCCGTGCAGCTGCACGCCTTCCTCGCCGACCCGGCGCGCCGCCGGCGACACGAACGCCTTGGCCAGCGACACCGCACGCGCGCGCGCCGCGGGTTCGTCGTCCAGGTGCGCGGCAGCGGCCTCGGTGATCGCGCGCGACTGCTCGACGGCGACGAACAGGTCGACCAGCCGGTGGCGGATCACCTGGTTGTCGGTGATCGCGCGTCCGAACTGGCGTCGCGACTGCAGGTAGTCGCGCGTCAGTTCCAGCGTTCGGCTCATTGCGCCGACGGCCTCCGCGCATGCCATCGTCGTGGCGCGATCGATCGCGGCCTCGACCCACGTCCACGCGTTCCCGGGCTCGCTCAACAGCGCCGACGCGGGCAGCTCGACGGCGGCCAGGTCCAGGCGGGCCGTCTGCCGTCCGTCGTAGGTCGGCAGCACGCTCATCGCCAGGCCCGCGGCATCCGTGGGCACCGCGAACACGGCCAGTCCGCGATGATCCCGGTCCGCCCCGGCCGTGCGTGCCAGCACCAGCACCGTGTCGGCGCCGGCCGCGCCCAGGACGAGCGTCTTGCGGCCGGCCAGCCGCCAGCGCTCGCCCGCGGGCGTCGCGGTGGCACGCACGTCGAACGCATCGTAGCGGCCCTGCGGCTCCCAGGCCGCGAGCGCGAAGCGCGCGTCGCCGGACGCGATCGACGCGGCCAGCGCGGCCCCGCGCTCGCCCAGCGCGCACAGCAGCGGGGCGCACAGCGCGCAGTTCGCCAGCCAGGGCTCCAGCACGCCGGCCCGACCGAGCTCCTCGGCGAGCGCCGCCTGCTCGAGCGCGCCGCCGAAGCCGCCGCAGGGCTCCGGCAGGCCCACGCCGAGCCAGCCCATCTCCGCGAACGTCTGCCAGCGCTCGACCGAGAAGCCCAGCGGTTCGCGCGACAGCCGCGTGCGCACGTCGAAACCGTAGCTGCGCTCGACGTAGCGGCGCACGCTGTCCTGAAGCTGGCGGCGATCGTCCTGCGTGGTCTGCATCACAACCCCAATACCTGTTTCGCGAGCAGCTCGTGCTGCACCTCGCTGCTGCCGCCGGCGATCGTGAAGCCGCGGGTCACGAACCGGCGCGCCGACGCCGTCGCCGCGTATTCGCTGGCCTCGTGCGCGGGGGCCGCGCCGGGCAGGCTCGCGGCGGGCTCGCCCGCGGCGGGCAGCTCGAAGTGCGCGTGCCGGTCGTAGGCGAGGGTGTCCGGGCCCAGTGCGTCGACGACCAGGTTCTCGATGTCCTGGATCAGCTGGCTGCCCAGCAGCTTGAGCATCCCGGTCTCCGGCCCCAGGCGCTGGCCGGACTCCGCCTGCCGGCGAAACCGCAGGACCGTCGCGGACAGCACCTCGAGCCGGACCTCGAGTTCCATCGCGCGGCGGCGGAACCAGTCGCGCCCGGACAGCGGCACGCCGGCTTCGCGGACCTGCTCGCCGATCGCGCGCAGCTTGGCGAGCCGCCGGCGATTCCCCGAGACCCGCGCCAGGTTCAGCCGCTCGAACTCCAGCAGCGACTTGGCGATGGTCCAGCCCTCGTTCTCGCGGCCGACGCGGTGCTCGATCGGAACCCGAACCTCGTCGAGGAACACCTGGTTGAACAGGTGCCAGCCGTGGATGCCGACGATGGGGCGCACGGTGACGCCGGGCGAGCGCATGTCGACCAGCAGAAAACTGATGCCCTGCTGCGCGCGCGCCTCGGCATCGGTGCGCACCAGGCAGAACATCCAGTCGGCGTGCTGCGCGTACGAGGTCCAGATCTTGCTGCCGTTGACCACGTAGACGTCGCGGCCGTCCGCGCCCGTCGTACGCACCGCCCGTGTCGTCAGCGAGGCCAGGTCCGAGCCTGCGTTCGGCTCGGAATAGCCCTGGCACCACCAGTCCTGCAGGCTGCTGATTCGGGGAAGGAAGAAACGCTTCTGCGCGTCGTCGCCGTAGCGCAGCAGGATCGGCCCGATCATCTCGAAGTTGATGCCGCCCGCCTCGGGCGCGTGGTTCAGCACCAGCTCCTCCTGGAAGACCGCGCGCTGCGCCGGACTCCAGCCGGTGCCGCCCCACTCGCGAGGCCAGTGCGGCACCAGCCACCCGCGGTCGCGCAGGCGCCGCTCCCACGCCAGCATGTCGTCCTTGGTCAGCTCGCGTCCGAGCCGCACCTTGTCGCGGACCGCCGCGGGCAGCTGCTCGCGCACGAAGGCGCGGACCTCGGCGCGAAACGAGGCCAGCTCGCCGCCGGACGGCGCCTCGCTCATGGACGCACGCTCGGACGGAGCCTCGCTCATGGCCGCACGCTCGGACGGCGCCTCGCTCATGGCCGCACCCCGCGCTGGAAGATGCGCTTGCCGATCGCGGACCGGTGGACTTCGGAGGCGCCGTCGTAGATCCGGAACGGCCGCAGCTTCTTGAAGATCGTCGCGATCATGGTGTCCTCCGACATGCCCAGCGCCCCGGTCATCTGCGCGGCCCGATCGGCGATCCGGTTCAGCGCCTCGCTGACGAACACCTTGGCCATCGACGAGTAGTGCCGGATCGACTCGCCGGCGTCGAGCCGGCGCGCGACGTCCGCGGTCATCAGCCGGGCCGCGTACAGGTCGATGTGCGAGTCGGCCACCATCGCCTGCACCAGCTGGTGCTCGGACAGGCGCGCACCGAACGACTCGCGCCGGGCGGCGTACTCCTGCGCGATCTCGAGCGCGCGCGCCGCCATGCCGGTGCCGCGCATGCAGTGGAACAGCCGCGCGCCCTCGAGGCGCATCTGCGCGTACTCGAAGCCCTTGCCGGGTTCGCCGACCAGCGCGTCCGCGCCCACCCGGCAGCCCTCGAGGCGGACCTCGGCGTGGCCACCGAGCGCGAAACCGTCCATCGAGCGCACGTCGCGCACCACCCGCCAGCCGGGGTTGGCGGTCTCCACCAGGAACCAGCAGACGCCCTCGTCGGCGCGCGCGACGACGATCGCAAACGCCGCGCCGATCGCGCCCGAGGTGAACCACTTGTGGCCGTCGATCACCCAGCCGTCGCCGTCGCGCCGTGCGGTGCTCAGGATCATCCGCGGGTCCGAGCCCACGCCCGGGGCCGGCTCGGTCATCGCGAACGCCGAGCGGATCTCGCCGCGCAGCAGCGGGCCGAGCCAGCGCTCGCGCTGGCTCGGCGCGGCGATGTGCAGCAGCGTGTCGATGTTGGGCTGGTCCGGCGCCGCACAGCCCATGGCGCCGGGCCCCAGCAGGCTGCGGCCGGCCTGCTCGAACACGCGCGCGCACTCCTGCCAGTTCAGCCCCATGCCGCCGTGCTCGGGCGCGAGCTGCGGGGCGACGAGCCCGCGGGACAAGGCCTCGGCGCGCAGCTCGCGGGTCACGCGGTCCAGCGCGGCGACATCGTGGGCGATCGACACGTCCTCGCGCGGGATCACGACCTCGTCGATGAAGCGCCGCACGCGCTCGCACAGCGCATCGAGCTCGGCCGGCGTCCGGGTCGCTGCCTTCGGCACGTTCTTGACGGTCATCGCAGCTTCTCCTGGGCGGTTCGGTGGCGTGCGCCGGACGGCCCGTTCAGGCCCTGACCGGCGGGGGCGGGGGAGCCGACGTCGCGCCGGCCAGCGGATCGAAGGCGGCCGCCTGCTCGAACCAGTCGCGCGCGTGCATGCGCAGGCTGGCCGCGCGCAGCGCGGACTTGATCCGGCCCGGTCCCGTGGCCGGAAACGCCGCGATGCGCTGCGCCAGTTCGCGCGCGCGCTCCGGCACGCGCCCGTCGTCGACCACCTCGGTCGCGATGCGCTCGCGCAGCAGCGCGTCGGCATCGAGCCGGTCGCCGAGCAGGCACAGGCGAGCCGCCGTCGCTTCGCCGTGGCGCAGCACCAGCCAGGCGATGTTCTTCGGGGCCGCCATGCCGACCTGCACCTCGCCGACCTGCAGGAAGGCCCCGCGGCCGCAGACCAGCAGGTCGCCGGCGATCGCCAGCGCGGCCCCGCCGTTGATCGCGAACCGCTCGAGCGCGACGATCAGCACCTTCGGGCACTCCAGCAGCGACACGTGCACCGCGTTCCAGCGGTCGTTGAACCCGTCCAGCCAGTCGGGCCGCGGCTGCTGTGCAAAGGCCTTGAGATCGAGACCCGAACAGAACGCGCCGCCCGCGCCGCGCAGCACGATTGCCCGCGTCGCGTCGTCGCGGTTCAGCGCGCTCATCGTCGCCAGCATGGCATCGGCCAGCGGACCGTCGATCGCATTGCGCCGCTGCGGCCGGTTCAGGATCACCTCGGCCCAGCCTTCGTGACGCTCGCACAGCACTTCGTCCATCGCGCAGTCCCTTGTGGTGTGACGGTCAGCGGCGCAGCGTGACGCGGTAGTCCATCAGGTCGCCGCGGCAGTCGGTCTGGCTGCAGGTGACCGGCTGGTGGTCGTAGTCATAGCCGACGGTGCGGATGCGCAGCACCGGCGCGCCGGGCTCGCAGTGCAGCCTGCGGGCAACGCCGCGCTCGGCTGGAAGTGCGCTGACGCTGACGCGGGTTTCGGCGATGCGCACGCCGAGCCCGGCTTCGAGCGCGATCGTCACGTCGGTGTTCTCGAGGTCCTGGGACGCGAGTCGTTCGGCGAGCGCGGGCTCGACGTAGGTCGTGCCGATCACGAACGGCTGGCCTTCCAGATATCGCAGCACCGTCACCGCGCCGATCGGCTGCCGCTGCGGTATCTGCAGCGCGCGCGCGACGGTCTGCGGCGCCGGCACGATGCGCTGCGACACCAGCCTGCCGCGGGCGCTCAGCCCCCGCTTGCGCATCGCCTCGAGCACGCCCACCAGCGGGCCGTTTGCGCTGGCCCGGTCGGGCCGAGTGACGAACGAGCCCTTGCCGTTGACGGTGGCGATCAGCCCCGCCGACTGCAGCTCGCCCAGCGCCTGTCGCACGGTGATCCGGCTCACGCCGAATCGGTCGATCAGCTCGGACTCGGAGGGCAGTCGCACACCCGCGGCCAGCTCACCGCGCAGGATCAGGCCGCGCAGCTCGTCGCGCACCTGCGCGAACAGCGGCGTGCCCGTCGACGCAGCGGCGGGGCGGCGCGTTTCGGAACGGCGGGCGGTGCTTGCGCTCATGGTTCAGGCTATTATAATAGGTCTGGACAGTGGATCGTCAAGCGACGAGAGAGGACCGAGCCATGGCAGTCAGCCGCACGCCCGCGCAGGCGAGTCCTTTGCACACGCCGGTCTGCGACCGGTTCGGCATCCGCCACCCGATCTTCGCCTTCACGCACTCGCTGAAGGTGGCGGCGCAGGTCTCGCGCAGCGGCGGCCTGGGCGTGTACGGCGCGACCCGCCGCACGCCCGACGAGATCCGCGCCGAGCTCGCGGCGCTGCGGGGCCTGGCCGGCCCGGTGCCGATCGGGGTCAACCTGGTGTTGCCTCCGGGGATGCCCGAGGACAACGATCCGGCGTCGATCGAGCGCGAGCTGCCGCAGCAGCACCGCGATTTCGTGAAGATGCTCTACGACAAGTACCAGGTGCCACCGCCGCAGCGGCGCGGCATGCGCACGCGCTTCCTGCGCTCGAACGAGGTGGCGCGCCAGCAGATGCGCGCGGTGCTCGACAGCGACGTCGAGCTCGTGGCCTGCGGGATAGGGGCCCCGGCGGACTTCGTCGAGCAGTGCAAGCGTTCCGGCAAGCGCATCGTCGCGCTGTGCGGCTCGCCCAAGCACGCGCGACGCGCCATCGACGCGGGCGCGGACATGCTGGTGGCCCAGGGACACGATTCGGCCGCGCACACCGGGCCGATCGGCACGTTCTCCCTGGTGCCGCAGATCGTCGACGTCGCGCAGGGCATACCCGTGCTGGCCGCCGGCGGGGTCGTCACGGGCCGCCACGTCGCGGCATCGCTGGCGCTGGGCGCGCAGGGCGTGTGGACCGGCTCGATCTGGCTGGTTGCAGAGGAGTACGGGCTCAATCCCAAGGTCCTGCGCAAGCTGCTGGCCGCCGGCAGCGAGGACACGGTCGTCACCCGCTCCGAAAGCGGCAAGACCTTCCGGCAGTTGCGCTCGGCGTGGAGCGACGAGTGGGCCGCGCCGGGCGCACCGCGGCCGCTGGCGATGCCGTTCCAGGACATGCTGGTGGGCGACCTGCTGGGCGCGATCGACGACCACGAGATCGAGCCGCTGATGCACTATGCGGTCGGGCAGGGCGTTGCGTACCTGAACGAGGTCAAGCCGGTGGCCGCGATCGTCGACGAACTCGTCGCGCAGGCGCGCGATGCGCTGGCGGCGCTCGCGTCGGTGGGCAAACCCGCGGCGGCACCCGCGCCCGACCGGCGATGATCGATCCCTCCCGGCTCGATGCCCTGTTCCGCCCGCGCTCGGTGGCGGTCGTCGGCGCGTCGGCGACGCCCGAGAAGATCGGCGGCAAGCCGGTGGCGTTCCTGAAGTCGCTCGGCTACCGCGGCGAGATCTTTCCGGTCAATCCGCGCGCCGAGGAGATCCAGGGGCTGCGCGCGTACCCGACGCTGCAGGCAATCGGCAGGCCGGTCGACCTGGCGGTCTTCGCAGTGCCCGCGTCGTTGGTCGATGCGGCGATCGACGACGCGATCGCCGCCGGCGTGCGCTCGGCCGTGCTGTTCAGCGCCGGGTACGCCGAGATCGGCGAGCAGGGCGCTGCGGCCCAGGCGCGGCTGACCGCACGGGTGCAGGCGGCCGGCATGCCGGTCATCGGTCCCAACTGCCTCGGCGTGATGAACGTGCGCGAGGGGCTGTACGCGACGTTCAGCCCCGCGCCCGCGATCGGCCCCGTCAAGCCGGGTCACATCGGGCTGGCCAGCCAGAGCGGCGCGTTCGGCGCCTATGCGTACACGCTGGCGCGCGAGCGGGGCATCGGCCTGTCGGTGTGGGTGTCCACCGGCAACGAGGCCGACGTGCAGCTCGCCGACTGCATCGCGTGGATGGCGCGCGACCCCGATACCCACGTGATCATGGCGTACATGGAGGGCTGCCGGGACGGCGAGCGGCTGCGCCGGGCACTGTCGATGGCGCACGCCGCGCGCAAGCCGGTCGTGGTCGTGAAGGTCGGGCGCACGCCGCTCGGTGCGCAGGCCGCGCAGTCGCACACGGCGGCGCTGGCCGGCGACGACGTCGTCTACGACGCGGTGTTCCGTCAGTACGGGGTGTACCGGGCGCGCGACATCGACGAATTCTTCAGCGTCGCGCAGGGCGCGGCCGTCGCCGGCCTGCCGCGCAACGACTCGATCGCGCTGTTCACCCTGTCGGGCGGGGTCGGCGCGTTCATGGCCGACGAAGCCGCCGGCCTCGGGCTCGATGTCAAGCCGCTGCCCGCAGCCGCGCAGCAGCAGATCCTGGAGCTCGTGCCGTTCGCGGCGCCGCGCAATCCGATCGACATCACCGGCCAGGTCGCCAACGACCGCTCGCTGATCGGCCGAGCGACCCGAATCTGCCTCGACGCCGGGGGCTACGGCAGCTGGCTCGGGTTCATGGCCGCGGCCGGCGCCGGCGACGATTTCTGGCCGGTCCTCGAGGACCTGGTGATCGGCCTGCGCAGGGACTACCCGGACACGTTGCTGGCCGTCAGCACGCTGCTGTCGGCGCAGCGCCGCGACCGGCTGTCGGATCTGGGCTGCCTGTTCTTCGTGGAGCCAGCCAACGCCGTGCGAACGATCGGTGCGCTCGCTCGCCTGTCCGCCGGCCAGTCCGCCCCGGTTCCGCCGACGCTGGCCGATTGCCCCGCGCCGTCGGTGCACGTGGCGCCCGGTGCGCACGACGAGCGCGCGTCGCTCGCCTTGCTGTCGCAGCACGGTGTGCCGGTGGTGCCGGCGCAGGTCGCCCAGGACGCCGCCCAGGCCGCGGCGCTGGCCGAGGGCTGGCTCGCGAAGGGCGTCGCGGTGGCGGTGAAGGTCGTGTCGGCCGACATCCTGCACAAGAGCGACGTCGGTGGTGTTCGCCTGGGCCTGTCCGATGCGGCGTCGGTCGCCGAAGCCTTCGTGCAGGTCACGCGCGACGCAGGCGCGGCCGTTCCCGGCGCGCGGATCGCCGGCGCGCTGGTCGCACCGATGGTGCGCGGCGGCATCGAGTGCATTCTGGGCGTGCGCAACGATCCGGTGTTCGGGCCGGTGGTCATGTTCGGCCTCGGAGGCGCCTTCGTCGAGGTGCTTCGCGACGTGTCGTTCCGCGTGGCGCCGCTGACGCGTGACGATGCCCGCGCGATGGTGCGCGAGGTGCGTGCCTTCCCGCTGCTGGACGGCGCCCGCGGGCGCGCGCCGGCGGACCTCGAGGCGATCGTCGACGCGCTGCTGGCGCTGTCGGCCTTCGCGGTGGCATCGCGCGACTCGCTCGAGAGCGTCGACGTCAACCCCTTCGTCGTCTTCGCGCCCGGCACGGCGCCGATGGGTGCGTCGGCCATGGCGCTGGACGCCGTCGTGATAGGAGCTGTTCGATGACCCCCGTCGACCCCCGCGAGGAATACGCGTACGCGCTCGCGCTTCAGGCGTTCGTCTACACGTTTCCGCTGTACGAGATGGCGCGCATGCGCGCGGCCACGGCGCCGCGGCGCAACCTGCGCGGCGACCACGCCAGCGATGACCCGGCGAGTCCGCTGCGCTGGGTCAACACCTTCATCCACGCACGCAAACTGCTGGGCGCCGGCGCCAGCCGCGTCGTCACGCCGAACAACGACACGCTGTACACGAACGCCTGGCTCGACCTGTCGCGCGGGCCGATCGTGATCGGCGTGCCCGACACCGCCGACCGCTACTACGTGCTGGGATTGCTCGACTTCTGGACGAACCCGTTCGCACACATCGGTCGGCGCACGACCGGCACCGGTGCCGGGCAGTTCCTGGTCACGGGTCCGGGCTGGGCGGGCGACGTGCCCGACGGCATGGTCCAGGTCTGCGCCCCGACCGATCACGTGTGGATCATCGGCCGGATCATGGTCGAAGGCCCCGAGGACGTGCCGGCCGTCCACGCGGTGCAGGACGGCTTCCGGATGACGCGCCTCGACGCTTGGCACGCCGGCGCGGACTTCGCCGGCGAGATCCTGGACACCCGGCTCGATCCGCGCGCGCCGCTCGAGCTCGACCGGTACCTGGCAGTGGTCAATCGGGCGCTGCGCGAGAATCCGCCACCGGCCGACGAACGCCCGCTGCTGGCCGGGTTCGCCCGGGTCGGCATCGGCGCGGGCGAGCCGCACGACTCGCGCCACCTCGACGAGCCGGTCCGCCGCGGGCTGCAACGCGCGTTCGATTCGGCGCCGCAGCTGCTGCGCGCCGGCGGCCTGGGGTCACGGCACAGCGGCTGGGGCAAGCCGATGGTGCTCGGCGAGTCGTTCGGGACCGACTGGTGGCAGCGCGCGGTGGTGGCGCTCAAGTACATCGGCGCGCTCACGAGCGCCGAGGCGATCTACCCGATGGCGCAGACCGATTCGCGCGGTCGGGCGCTGTCGGGGGCTCACCGCTACACGATCACGTTCGCGCCCGGCGGCGAGCCGCCGGTCGACAGCTTCTGGTCGCTGACGATGTACGACAGCCGCGACTACATGCTGGTCGCCAATCCGATCGATCGCTACCGCATCGGCGATCGAAGCCGCGGCCTGCAGCGCGCACCCGACGGCTCGCTGACGCTGTACCTGCAGCACGCCTCGCCCGGCGCCGCCCGCGAGTCCAACTGGCTGCCGGCGCCCGAGGGCGAGTTCTACGTGTGCCTGCGCGCCTACCAGCCGCGCGCGCCGATGCTCGACGGTCGCTACCGGCTGCCCGACATCGTGCGCGACGACGACGGCGCACGCGTTCGCGCTTGACGGCCGACCCTGGCGCCGCCGTTCAGGCTGCGCGCCCGCTGCCGGCGTGTCGCATCGACACGGCGGGCCGGCTCCACGTCGAGGGGCGGGCCATCGTCGCGCTCGCGCTGCCGCTGTTCGTGAACTCGAGCCTGCAGGCGGTGCTGAACCTGACCGACACCTGGTTCATCGGCCGCATCTCGGCGCAAGCGGTGGCGGCGGTCGGTGGCGTGTACTGGGTGCTGCTCGGGCTGCTGATCCTGCTGGGCGGGGTGGGCATGGTCGTGCAGGCGTTCGCCGCCCAGGCCTACGGTGCGGGGCGCCGCCGCCGCGCGGCGCAGGCCGCGTGGTCGGGGCTGTGGGCTGCGCTGCTGCTCGTGCCCCTGTTCGTTGCGCTCGCGCTGGGCGGCCCGGCGATCGTGCCCGCGCTCGGGCTGGCGCCCGACGTGGCGGCGCTGTCGCTCGACTACTGGTGGCCGCGGATGCTGGGCGGACCGGTGGCCGTCGGCCTGTGGTCGGTGCTGTCGTTCTTCATGGGCATCGGCCACGTGCGCGTGGCGCTGGCCGTGAACGTGACGGTCGTTCTGGTCAACGCGATGCTCAACCAGTGGCTGATGTTCGGGCTGGGCCTGGGTGTGGCGGGTGCGGCATGGGCGACCAGCCTGTCGCTCGCGCTGGGCCTGCTGATCGGGATCGCCGTGCTGGCGTCGGCCCCTTACCGTCGCGGCTACGGCAGCCTGAAGGTGTGGCGGCCGCGGCGTCGCGCCATCGCCGCGACCTTCGCGATCGGGCTGCCGCTGGGGATGAGCGTGGCCTTCGACCTGCTCGGGCTGGCGGCATTCCAGGCGATGCTCACGCGGCTGGGCGTGGTGGCGGGCGCCGCGAGCCAGATCGTGCTGATGCTGACGTCGATCGCGTACATGCCGGCGGTCGGCCTGGGCATGGCCGGCACCACGCTGGTCGGTCAATCGATCGGTGCGGGCGATCGCGGCTGGGCGTTGCGGGTGGGCAACCGGACCATCGTGCTGTCGATGGGCTACATGTTCCTGGTCGGCTTTGCGCTCGCCGCAGCGGGTCCGTGGCTGATGCCGGTGTTCGTCTCGGCCGGCGACCCGGACGCGCCGCGTGTGATCGCGCTGGGGCTGACGCTGCTGTGGATCGCCTCGCTGTACCAGTTGTTCGACGGGCTCAACATCGGCTGCGGATTCTGCCTTCGCGGTGCCGGCGACACGCGTTTTGCGGCGATTGCGCTGCTGGTGCTGGCCTGGCTGCTATTCGTCCCGCTGACCCACCTGCTGGCGTTCGCACCGGGCCAGGGGTGGGTCGCGCCGGCGCCCGGGTTCGGCCTCGGCGCGGTCGGCGGCTGGTGGGCTGCGGTCGCCTATGTGATGGCGCTGGGGTGCACGCTCGCCTGGCGGTGGCGCTCGCTGCGCTGGCAGCGCATCAGGCTGGGCTGACCCGTCGGGCGCCGACGGCCAGCGTCCAGGCGCCGACCGCGATCGGCGCCAGCGAGAACCAGCGGTACGTGGACGCGTAGCCGTCGAGCGCGCCGACCGCGCTGCCGAACACGACCGGCCCGGTCATCGCGCCGAAGAAGGTCATGAACTGCGTGGCCCCGGTGATCGGTGCCATCTCCTCGGGGCGGGCCCGCTGCGCCAGTTCGGCGTAGAACACGCCGTTCCACGCCATCGCGGTACCCGCGCAGGCCATCGCGGCCGCTGCGGCGACCCACGCCGGCGCGGCGCCCGCCGCCGGCACCGCCGCGAGCCCGACCAGGCTCAGACCCGCGGCCACGCCCAGCGCGCCCAGCAGCGTTCGCGGCTCCACCCAGTGGTCGGCGACGTAGCCCCAGAACACCCGTGCCGCAACGCTGGTCAGCTGGGCGACGGCGAGGATGCCGGCTGCGGACGCCAGCGAATGGCCGCGCTCGAGCTTCAGGTAGGACACCACGAACGTCACGAAGACCAACTGCGTCATCGAGTAGACCAGCGACACCAGGCCGATGCGCCGAAGAGCAGGATCGCGTACGACCCGGCGCAGCGGAGCGAAAAT
>CAYGZN010000025.1:0-15457 GCA_964354355.1 uncultured Burkholderiaceae bacterium
GGCGCGTGGGCGAGTTGCTCGACGTGCCGCTGGTGCCGGGCACACAGCCGGTGGCGGCCTGATCACGCGCGCGCCATTGCGATCGGAATTCCCTGGCAGGTGCTCCAGCGTGCATAGCGATTCGGGAAGCGGCCCGTGGCGCGCGACCGGAACCGGACGCGGGCAGCCTGAGGTCTCTGGGAGCGAGATCCGGTGGCTCATTTCGATTCCGGACATCTTCGTGACGTCGCAGCTCCGGTCGTCGCACCCCTGACCGCGCCCGTCGTTCAAGCTGGACCCCCGAGTGCGTTCGGGCTTGCCGCGTCGATCGCGGGCGAAGCGGGAGTAGATGCAATACGCTTTTACATGGCCGAGGCTGTCGGAAAACGCCAGGGGCTCTCGTAGAGCAGGGCAACGCGTCCCGAGGCGGGTGCCGCACGAGACGATTCGTTGCAGGGCAGGACCGCAGCCGGAGCGGTCCGCTGCCTGCGTGCCTCGGGCCTTCGAGGACCGCCGATCGACAACACCGCCGTGGTTGCGCAGTCGACGATACGGCCGTGGGCCCGAAGCTGGTACCTTAACGGGCAGCAGCCGAGCGCGGCATCGATCACGGGATCAATACAGGAGCAAGGCACATGTCCAAGGAGATTCACAATCGGGCCGGGCGTCGCCCAGCTGACGTTCAGCCACTGGGCTCCCAAGGGCGGCGCCGGGACACGTCCGAGCCGCGACGCCAGCTGCTGATCGGCGGCTCGGCCGCACTCGCGACGTTCGCGTCACCCTTCGCGTGGGCCCAGGGCGTGTGGCCCGGCAAACCCATCCGCATGATCGTGCCCTACACGCCGGGCGGGTTCACCGACAACATGGCCCGCGCGGTGGGCGAGCCGCTGGCGCGTGTGTTGGGTCAACCGGTGTTGTTCGACTACAAGCCCGGTGCCAACAGCCTGATCGGCGTCGACATGCTCGCCAAAGCGCCAGCCGACGGCTACACCTTGGCAACCGTGATCGCCGCGCACTCCGCCAATCCGTCCTTATACCCAAAGATGCCGTTCGACGCGCAGACCGACGTGGTACCGGTGGCGCTGACCGGCGTCGCGCCGCTCATCCTGGTTGCCAATGCGAGCTTCCCGCCCAACAACATGACCGAACTGGTCGCCTACGTGAAGGCACGTCCGGGTCAGCTCAATTTCGGCTCCAGTGGCAAGGGCGCGGCCGCGCATCTGGCGATGGAAGCCTTCATGGCGCAACACGGCCTGAAGATGCAGCACGTCCCCTACAAGGGAACGCAACCGGCGCTGACCGATCTGATCGGTGGCCAGATCCAGCTGCTGTTCGATGTGCCGCTGGCGATGTCCCCGCAGGTGAAGGCGGGCAAGATCAAGTCGCTGGGCATAGCGAGCGAAAAACGCCTGCCCGGCTATCCGGAACTCAACACGCTGGCGGAAGGGGGCGTGCCGTTCATCGCCAATACCTGGTCGATGATCCTGGCCCCCGCCAGGACGCCCAGGGAGATCATCGAGCGCCTGAATGTCGAGTCCAACAGGATCCTGGCGTCGCCCGCGGTGCGCGAGAAGCTCGAGAGCACGGGGGTCCTGCCTGGCTCGGGCAGCGCTGACGATGCCGCGGCTTTCCTGGCTGCCGAGATCACGCGAAATGCCAAGGTGATCAAGGAGGCGGGCGTCACGATCGACAACTGAACGATGCCGTCTTGACAGACCCTACGCCATCTTCCAGGTGACGTCAGGCGGCGCCATCCGATTTCGGAGAGCGCCAGCGCGCAGGCCGCGCCGCTGCACGCCCTCGTCGTGCCCCGCCTGTGCGCGCCGACGAAGGGCGAGGACCCCTTGCGGCCTCCGCGGTGCCCCGCTCGCGGCCACTTGGGGTTCGGTGCAAACGTTGCGCGTTCCCGCCGCGGACTCGATGACCGCGGCTGGGCAGCATAGGGAGTTCAAACGCCCCCCGGCATGGGCTGCAAGGGCCGCAAGGGCCGCAAGGGCCGAAACCGGGCCAAGGCCGGCCTGACGTGCCTCGACGTGGGCGGCGCCCGCACCGCCGCACTGTCGCGCAGGCCAGGCGACGCCGCCCGGGCTCGTCGCGATCGGGTCCGGATGCAAGCCCGGCGTCTGGCTCAGGTCACCGCGATCGGGCCTCCGTTGGCGCCGGTCGCGCCCTTGATCGGAGGCGGTGAGTAGACGTAGACGAACTGGTGCTTTCCGTCCTTGATCAGTTCCTCGAAGAAGAGGTTCTCATGGTTGAAGATGCCATTCTTGGTGATCAGTTCCCCGTGCACCGGGAACGCGAGGTCCTTGTCCGGGTTGGGGACGACTTCGGTGGCCCAGGTGTCGGCGCCGGTCAGGCAGACCTGCTTCTCGATGCACCAGCGCGCGACCTCCATGCCGATTCCCGGTTCGCCGCCGTTGAACTTGTCGTTGTTCTTCATCCAGAGCTTGCTCCAGCCGGTCTGGAAGAACACCGCGTCGCCGGGCTTGATGTCGGCCTCTTTCATGCCCTGCTTCTGCAGCGCCGCACGCAGGTCGGCGAGCTTGATCTCCTCGCCGGCTTCCAGCATGCGCCCCTTGACCGCCTCGACATCGAACAGGTGGCCCCGAGTGAAGAAGGGCTTGACCTTTTCGACGCCGAGTTTCTGCAGCCCATAGGTCCCGCCCACCTGCTGCTGCGTGAACCCGTTGTAGTAGCGCATCTCGTTCTTGTCGCCGTCCTTGCCTTGCTGGATGCCGATGTGGCCGAGTCCGTCGAACTGAGTGCCGGTCTGGCCGATCTCGGTGGCGAGAAACTCGTCGTTGTAGATCAGCTTGTTCTTGCCGAACGGCCCGCCGGTCGGGGCGCCCGGGATGCGCAGCGCGAAGCCGCGCGGGCCGAAGAACGGCATCGCGGCCTCGTAGACGCGGCCGATCCGGTAGACCTTGCCGTTGCGGATCCACTTCGCGGCGTCGAGCACCTTTTCGGGGGTGATCAGGTTCGACGCGCCGGCCTCGTCGTCGGGGCCCCAGCGCGAGGGCCACCACTTCTCGCCGCTGGCTTGCGCGTGCGCGCTGGACACCAGCGGTGCGCCGCCGAACTTCCCGTGCAGGGCGCCCGCGATGCCGACGACTCCGGCGGCCGCCGCCGCGGTCTTGAAGAACTCGCGCCGTTCGCCGGGAAGCTCGGCCGCGGTGTGGGTCCCCTCGGCGGCGGTCGACTGCGGTTCGCTGCCACGTGCCGGTTCTTGCTTGTCCATCGACGTTCCTCCTGGAAAAGGGGGGTTCGGTTGGAAGTCTTGTTGACAGGAGGCTATCGCCTTTGCGAGGCTCGATCAATGCGCGCCGCAGCAACTGTCTCGACGAACGGGGCAGCTACCACCACCCGGAAACCTCGATGAGCCTCTTCGACCCCGATCGCTCCGCACAGCGCACGCCAGTCACCGTGCTCACCGGCTTCCTGGGCAGCGGCAAGACCACGCTGCTCAACCACCTGCTGCGGCAACCGGAACTCGGGGACACCGCGGTGATCATCAACGAGTTCGGCGAGATTGGGCTCGATCACCTGCTGGTCGACGCGGTGGACGGCGAGATGGTGGTGCTCAAGAGCGGGTGCGTGTGCTGCACGCTTCGCTCCGACCTGGAGACCGCTGTGCGCTCGCTGCTGGCCAGACGCGATCGCGGCGAGATTCCGGCGTTCCGCAGGCTCGTCGTGGAGACCACGGGGCTCGCGGATCCGGCGCCCATCATGCAGATGTCGTTGAACAATCCGCTGGTGTCGAACTTCTGCACGCTGGAGGGCGTCGCGACGACGGTCGACGCCCTGCACGCGCAGCGCCAGCTCGACGAGCATCCGGAGGCGCGAAAGCAGGTGGCGCTCGCCGATCGCCTTCTGGTCACCAAGTCCGATCTCGACCCGCGTGCGCTGGAGCGGCTGATGCCGCGGCTGCGCGCACTGAACCCGTCGGCGCCGGTGGTCGCGGTCGTTGGCGGGCAGGCCGATCCGGGCGAGGTGCTGCCGCAGCGGCTCGAACCGCTGGAGCGGCGCGCCGACCGCTGGTTCGCATTCGCGCCGGACGGCGGGCGGCACGCGGACCCGAACCGGCACGGTGACGGAATCGAGGCACTCAGTCTGGAAGCGGACCGCCCGATCGACTGGCTGCTGCTGCAGGAATGGCTCGCGCAGCTGCGTGCCGCGTTCGGCGAGAACCTGTTGCGCGCCAAGGGCATCTTCGATCTGGTCGACGAGCCGTTGCCGGTGGTGGTGCACGGCGTGCACCACGTGTTCCATCCTGCGGTGCGGCTGGAACGCTGGCCCGAGGGTGCGCGCGGCTCGAAGCTCGTGCTGATCCTGCGCGACGCGCCGATCGACGAGATCCGCGAGTCGTTCCAGACCCACGTGGCGACCGGCGGCCGGTAGGTCGCCGGCGCGGCGCGGATCAGACCCTGGCTCCCCGCCCGAGGCAGGGTTGCGGAACTGCGGCCCGAACGGACAGTGCGAGCAGAACGCCGCAAACTGCGCGTCGCTGTCGAAGACGTCGGCAAGATCGGAGCTTGCCGACGCCACGGCCCGACGCGATGCAAGCCCGGAAGCGGGATCGTGCACAACCCCTGCGTTCGGCGTACGATGAGCGCGCCATGGCGATATCGAATCCGCGCGTTCGCCCGGCAATCCTCTCGGCCCTCCACCTGGAGTTGAGCACGGAGGCGCTGCGCCGGGACTTCATCTACAACCTGTTCGTCCGGCAGGCGAAGTTTCCCGCCGTGGCGACCCGCAACGACCTGTACCTTGCGCTCGCGTGGACGGTGCGCGACCGCCTGCTCGAGCGGTGGATCGACAGCGCCTCCGCCTACTTCACGGACGCGACCCGCACGGTCTGCTACTTCTCGGCCGAGTACCTGCTGGGCCCGCAGCTGATGAACAACCTGCTCGCCCTCGGCATCGTCGAACCGGCGCGGGAGGCGATGCGGGCGCTGGACCTTGACCTCGACGAGCTCGTGGAGCACGAGGAGGAGCCGGGTCTGGGCAACGGCGGCCTCGGGCGGCTGGCGGCCTGCTTCATGGACTCGCTGGCGACGCTGCAGATTCCCGCCATCGGCTACGGGCTGCGCTACGAGTTCGGCATCTTCGACCAGTCCATCCTCGACGGCTGGCAGCACGAGCGCACCGACCGCTGGCTGCGCTACGGCTACCCGTGGGATGTCGGCCGCCCGGAGATCGAGCTGGCGGTCGGATTCGGCGGAAGCACCCAGGCCTGGACCGACGAGCAGGGCCGCCACCGCGTGTCCTGGAGCCCGGCCGAGACGGTGATCGGCGTCCCTTACGACACGCCGGTGCCGGGCGCAGGCGTGCGCACCTGCAACTTCCTGCGCCTGTGGAGCGCGAAGTCGAGCGAGGACTTCGACCTCGCCGCGTTCAACTCGGGCGACTACGTGCGCGCCGTGCAGGCGAAGATCGACTCCGAGAACCTCACGAAAATCCTGTACCCGGACGACCAGGGCGAGGCGGGCAAGGAGCTGCGCCTGAAGCAGCAGTACCTGCTGGTGTCCTGCTCGCTGCAGGACATGCTGCGTCTGTTCCTGCAGCGCGAGAAGGACGTCACCCAGTTCGCGCACAAGTTCGCGGTGCAGCTCAACGACACGCACCCCGCCCTGGCCGTGCTCGAGCTGATGCGGCTCCTGGTGGACGTGCACCTCGTGCCCTGGTACCGGGCGTGGGAACTGGTCACCGCGACCTGCTCGTACACCAACCACACGCTGCTGCCCGAGGCGCTGGAGACCTGGGGCCTGCCGCTCTTCGGCCGCCTGCTTCCCCGTCACCTCGAACTGCTCCACGAGGTCAATGCTCGGTTCCTCGACGAGGTGCGCCGTCACTATCCCGGCGACACTGCACGCGTGGGCAGGATGTCGCTCATCGACGAGCAAGGCGACAAGCGCGTGCGGATGGCGCACCTCGCCACGGTCGGCAGCCACACTGTGAACGGCGTGGCCGCGCTGCACAGCGAGTTGCTGCGCACCACCGTGCTGGCCGATTTCGCCGAGCTCTGGCCGCAGCGCTTCACCAACGTCACGAACGGTGTCACGCCGCGCCGCTTTCTCGCGCAGTCCAACCCGGAGCTGGCCAAGCTCCTCACCGAGGCCATCGGCCCGGGTTGGCAGCGCGACCTCGCGCAACTGCGCCAGCTCGAAGCGCTGGCCCACGATGGCAGCTTCGCCGAGGCCTTCCGGCGCGTGAAGCTGGGCAACAAACGCACGCTCGCCGCCTGGGGCGCGGCCAACGGCCTGCCCGCCTTCGACCCCGCCGTGCTGCTCGACGTGCAGGCCAAGCGCATCCACGCGTACAAGCGGCAGCATCTCGCGGTACTGCACGCCATCGCGCTTTGGCGACGGCTCGTGCAGGGGGAGGACCGCACGCCACGCACCATCCTCTTCGCCGGCAAGGCCGCACCGGGCTACCACTTCGCCAAACTCGTCATCCGGCTGATCAACGGTGTCGCCGAGGTGGTCAACGGGGACCCGCGCACGCGCGACCGTCTGCGCGTCGTGTTCGTCCCCGACTTCAGCGTGAAGACGGGGCAGCGCATCTACCCGGCGGCCGACCTCTCCGAGCAGATCTCCACCGCGGGCAAGGAGGCGAGCGGCACCGGGAACATGAAGTTCGCAGTCAACGGCGCGCTCATGATCGGCACGCTCGACGGCGCCAACGTCGAGATCCGCGAGCACGTGGGGCCGCAGAACTTCTTCCTGTTCGGGCTGACCACGCCGGAGGTCGCAGAGCGCCGCGCGCGGGGCTACCGGCCACGCGATCTCTACGAGCACGACGCCGAACTGCGCGAGGCCATCGACCTCGTCTCGCAGGGCACCTTCTCGCGCGGCGACAGGACGCTCTTCGAGCCCATCGTGCGCTCGCTGCTCGAGCATGACGAGTACATGTTGCTGGCCGATTTCCGGGCCTACCTGGACTGCCAGGAGCGGGTCGACGCGGCCTTCGGCGACGTCGGGGCGTGGACGCGTGCCGCCATCCTCAACGTGGCACGGATGGGCTTCTTCTCCTCCGACCGCGCCATCGGGGAGTACTGCGAGCGGATCTGGAAGGTACAGCCCGTGCCCGTGGCGGTCTCGAGCACGGCCTTCTGAGCGCGGCGTTCCGCAGTGCTCGAACGGATAGTGCGAGCAGATCATCGCAAACCGCGGATTCGCCGCCCGTGCGTTGCCCACACCCACGCTGATCACTCCCGCTTCCGCTGCTCGTCTCCCGAGCAGGGCGGCGCCGCTGCGTGGGTCAGTCTTCGATGATCGTCATCCGTGTTCACCGACTTCGAGGGCTTCAACGACTTCCTCGGCGTGGTCGAGGACACCATGGCCGACATCGGTCTGGAAGGCGTGATCCAGGTGGCGAGCGTCCACCCCGAATACCGCTTCGAGGGCACGCAGGCCGAGAGTGAGTGCTGCCGGTGAGGGTGCCCCAGACCTCGTTGCCGGAGACGCCGCGCGCTGGCCCTGCGGCGGCCAGCAGGTTTGGCAGCGACGTGCCGGCCTTGCGCGGCACGCGGGACTGCGCCTCGATGTCCACGCCGCCCTGGTTGCGAAACACGGGGCCGGTCACCTCGACGACGCGCAAGGGGGCGGCGAGGCACCGCTTGAAGGCGCGGATAATGCCGTCCAGCGGTTCTTTTCTTGACGATGACGACAGCAATATGGAAGACGACGATGGAATTCGACGAGGTGGTCCAGGGACGCAGGAGCATTCGGGGATATCTGAAGAAGCCGGTCCCCAAGTCGCTGATCCGGGAAGTGCTCGAGCTTGCGATGCGCGCACCGACCTCGCTCAACACCCAGCCCTGGAATTTCTATGTTGTCACCGGTGATGTGCTGGACCGGATTCGCAAAGGCAATGTGGAACGCAACCTCGCCGGCGTGCCGGATTCGCGCGAGTTCCGCATGGGCCCGGGATATGAAGGCGTGCACCGCGAGCGGCAGATCGGGATTGCAAAGCAGCTCTTCGCCGCGATGGGCATCGAACGCGACAACAAGGAAAAGCGACTCGACTGGGTCCTGCGCGGCTTTCGCCAGTTCGACGCGCCGGTCTCAATCGTCGTGACCTATGACCGCTCGATCCAAGGCAGTGACATTGCCCCCTTCGACTGTGGCGGCGTGGTCAACTGCATCGTCAATGCCGCCTGGTCGCGCGGGCTCGGCTGCGTCATCAACAGCCAGGGCATCATGCAGTCCCCGGTGGTACGCGCTGAAGCGGGCATCCCGGACGACCAGGTGATCCAGACCTGCATTGCGATGGGTTGGCCCGACGATTCCTTCCCCGCGAACGCGGTGGTCTCGCATAGAAAATCCGTAGACGAAGCAGCGGTGTTCGTCGGGTTCGATGAGTGATCGGCAGTCTGCTGCCGAGGAAACGGCGGTGGACGTGCAGCACGGTGGCCTGCAATGCAGCGGTAGCCGCCGTTCGTGGCCGACCAATCAGGGCGTCGCGTGCCGGTTCTGGCCGGCGACAGGAGCCGCCTCGGCATCGATGGCCTGCTGCACCGCGCGGTAGAAGGCCTCACGCGCGTCCTGGGCGACCGGGTCGCTCGCGCCGCCGCCCCAGTTGGCGTTGGACGCGATCACCAGCCGGCGCTTCGGGTCGATGAAGATGCCCTGGCCGAAGATGCCGCGCGCGGTGAAGCTGCCGTCGCTGTAGGTCCACCATTGGTAGCCATAGCCGCGGCCGGGCCGGCCGATGCCGACGCGCTCGGTGGTGGCGTCTGCCAGCCAGCCGTCGGGCACGGTGCCCTGTGCCCCGGCGCGCGCGCCGTTCAGGATGAAGACCCCGAAGCGGGCGAAATCACGGGTCGCGGCCTGGATGCAGCAGCCACTGATCTCCTGGCCGGTCTTGCTGAGCACCCAGGTGGCCTGCTGCTCCATGCCGGCCGGCATCCAGATCTTCTGCGACAGGTACTCCGCCAGGGGCCGCTTCGTCGCCTGGCTGACCAGGATGCCGACGAGGTTGGTCTCGCCGGTGCTGTAGTTCCAGCGCGTGCCGGCCGGCACCTCGCGCGGCAGGCGGCGCAGGTAGCTCACCAGCGCCTCGACGCCTTCCTCGGGCTGGTGGTTGTTGAAGCGGGCCACGTCCGAATCCGGATCGGCATAGTCCTCGTTCCAGCGCACCCCCGAGGTCATGGTCAGCAGCTGGCGGATGCTCACGTCGTCGTAGGCCGAGCCTTTCATCTGCGGGATGTAGTCGCTGACCTTGTCGTCCATGCTGCGGATGTGGCCGTCGCGGATGGCGGCCCCCACCAGGACGGAGGTGATCGACTTGGCGACCGAGAAGCTCGTCCAGCGCCCGGCGCTGTCGAAGCTCAGGCCGTAGCGCTCCAGGCGCACCTTGCCGTCGTGCACGATCACCAGTCCCGCCATGCGCTGGCCGGCCAGGTAGGCGTCAACGTCGAGCCCCAGCTTCAACGGCGGCCCCGGCAGCAGCGGCAGCGGCGTACCGCCGGCCGGCACGACACGCCACTTGGCCAGCACCGACAGGCGATCCAGCGCCCGAAAGGCCGCATCGCGCTGCGGCACGCTCCAGAACAGCAGGTCGCGGTTGGTCGGGACCGTCGCCAGCAGGCCGCGCGTCTCCTTGTCGAGGCTGAACCAGCTGGCCGTGCCGGCCGCCACCAGGGCCGCCAAGGCTCCGACCGCTATCTTCCAGAATTTCAACGCGCTACTCCACGACGACGGTGGCGATGGGCAGGATTGGACATCATGCGGCCCGCGGGGCAGCACCCCTGCCGCGCGACTCTAGCACCCGGAACGTCATGGGCGTCAGCCACGGCGGTTTCGCGCAGCCGCGGGCGGGGTTCGGCCACGACGCCTGCATGGCGCCTGGATGGATCGCGGAAACAAAAAGGGGTTAGCGGACATGCGTCGCTAACCCCTTGAATGTCTTGGTAGGCCGTGCTGGATTCGAACCAGCGACCAACGGATTAAAAGTCCGCTGCTCTACCAGCTGAGCTAACGACCCAAGGTCTTTGCTGCCGCTTTTTCTTCTTGTTGGTTCTTCTTCTTGGAGAGCCCAAAAGTATAGCGGCCGCCCGGAATGCGGTCAAACTGCACCGCAGCCCACCGCGCGCGCCGGATCGGCGCAAATGCGCGGCCTCGGATCGGATCGGATCGGCGCGGCAATGCATTGCCGTCGCCGGCGCGCGACCAGCCGCCGGCGACTCAGCGCCGTGGCGCCGGCGTGGTCATCCGTTCGCGCGCGGCCTGGGCGGCAGCCGTGCCGTCGTACTTCTCGACGAGGGTCCGGTAGGTGTCGGTGGCGGCCTTGCGATCGCCGAGGTCCGCGTAGGCGTTGCCGATGGTCAGCAGCGCATCGGGCGTGCGCGGGTGGTCGGCGTTCTTCGCCACGAACGACTGCAGCGTGGCGATCGCGGGCTTGGGCTCCTTCAGCGCGTACTGGGCGCTGCCGATCCAGTACACGCTGCCGGGAACGTACGGGCTCTGCGGGTAGGCGGCCTGGAACTGCTGGAACGCGACGATCGAACCACGGAAGTCGCCGTTGCGAAACAGGTTCAGGGCCGCCTCGAACGCGCGCCGCTCGTTGACGTCGACGTTGAAGGCCTTGCCGTCGATGGTGACCGCCACGGGCTCGAAGCGCTTGATGCGGGTGTCGACGTCGGTCGCCAGGTCCTTCTGGCGCTTCTGCGTCTGCGCCAGTTCGTTGCCCTGCACCTCGACCTGGCCGCGCAGGGTGGCGATCTCCTGGCGCATCGCCTGGATCTGGTTCTGCAGCTCGAGCTGGCCGCGCGTGGTCTGCTCCAGGCGATCGATGCGGGCGGACATCTCCTCGAGCCTGCGGTTGACGTCGCGCTGCATCTGCTCGACGCGGCCCCGCAGGTCCAGCACCGCGCGGCGCGCCTCGTCGTCGGAGAACAGCTGGGCGTGCGCGGGCACCGCGCCCCAGACGAGCAGCGCGGCGACGAAGACCCGCAGCGGGCCGAACCGACCGGGCCTCATCGGCTTGCGCGTCACTGGTAGACGATGTCGGCGCGGCGGTTCTCGGCCCACGAAGCCTCGTCGCTGCCGGTGGCCTTGGGCTTCTCCTCGCCCAGGCTGACGGCCTCGACCTGCGCTTCCGCGACCCCGAGAGCGGCCAGCGATTTGCGCACGGCCTCGGAGCGTTTCTGGCCCAGCGCCAGGTTGTACTCGCGGCTGCCGCGCTCGTCGGTGTTGCCCTGGATCACGATCTTGCGCGCCTTGTTGGTCACCAGGTACTTGGCGTGCGCTTCGACGACCGGGCGGAACTCGTCCTTGATGGTGAAGCTGTCGAAGTCGAAATAGATGCTGCGCTTGGCCAGCGGGCTGTTGGGGTCGTTCAGCGGATCCTTGCTGGGGTCGACCGTGACCTGCGCCACGGGGCGCTCGGTGCCGCCGCCACTGGCGCTGCCGGCGGTCGCTCCCGAGCCAGCCGCTGCGTCGGTCGTCTTGCTGCGGTCCTCGACCGGGGCGGGTTCGTCCAGCTTGACCGAAGAGCTGCACGCCGCGAGCGCGAACGCTGCGATCAGCGCGACGAGCGGGGCGAGGAACGAGGCCGTCCGGGGAGTGGGCAGTGCGTGGCGGGAACGTTGGATCATGGGTGCTCCAGGGTGTGGTGTCACTTGAGGAACGGGCCCCAGGCGGGCTCGCGTATGTCGCCGCTGGGCGAGGTCAGCCTTTGCTTGATTCGCCCGTCGACCGAGGTGGCCATCAGCAGATCTCGCCCGCCTTCCTGCGTCGTGTACATGACCCAGCGGCCGTTGGGTGCGAAGCTGGGGGACTCCTCGCGGCCGCCGTCGGTCAGCACCGTTTCGTTGCCGCTGGCCAGGTCCTTCATCCCGACGAAGTACTTGCCGTCGCGGCGCGTGAGGAACGCCAGCTGCTTGCCGTCGGGGCTGATGCGCGGACTGACGTTGTAGGTCGAGCCGAACGTCATGCGGGTGGCGTCGCCGCCCGCGACCGGCATCCGGTAGACCTGCGGCGCGCCGCCGCGATCGGACGTGAAGTACAGGCTGCGTCCGTCGGGCGAGAACGCGGGTTCGGTGTCGATGCCGTTGGACGACGTCAGGCGGCGCGAGTTGCTGCCGTCGGCGGCGTTGATCAGGTAGATCTGCGATAGTCCGTCGCGGGTCAGCGCGACTGCGAGCGTGCGTCCGTCGGGTGACCAGGCCGGCGCGCTGTTGCTGCCCTTGAAGTTGGCGACGGCCGTGCGCTGGCCGGTGGCCAGCGTGTGCACGTAGACCACCGGTTTTTTTGCCTCGAACGACACGTAGGCCAGCCGCGAGCCGTCCGGCGACCACGACGGCGAGATGATCGGCTCGGGCGAGACCAGCGGCGACTGGATGTTCTCGCCGTCCCAGTCGGCGACGTTCAGCCGGTAGCGCCCGCCCTGCTTGGTCACGAACGCGATTCGCGTGGAGAACACGCCCTTTTCGCCGGTCAGCTTCTCGAAGATCGCGTCGGCCACGCGATGGCCCGCCAGGCGCAGGTCGGCCTCGGCCGCCACCAGCGACTCGGCCGCCAGCACGTTCTGGCGCACGGCGTCGTACAGCTTGTAGCGCACGTCGTATCGGCCGTCGGGCAGTCGGGTCACGGTGCCGCCGACCACGGTCTCGGCGCCCCGCGCACGAGCGCCGGCGTAGTCGACCGGTCCGGTGTCGGACAGCGTCTGCTGAGGGTCGATGACGCGGAACCAGCCGCTGCGGGCGAGGTCGCTGCGAACGACGGCCGCCACGTCCTGAGCGGGTCGACCATCGCTGGCAAACGTGGCGACCGAGATTGGCAGCTGTGTGCCCCCGACACCGGATACGTCGATACGTACCTGCGTGGCGGCCTCGCGCGGGCCGAAACCGAGCAGGAACACGAAAAGAAACGACAGGATAGGAGCGGATCGGATCATGATCGGCGCATTATAAAGCGGTCGTGGTCCAGGCGCGGCGGCCTACCGCTCATCGCGGGGGCCGCGGGTGATCTCGAGGTCCGCCGGGCAGGCGCCTTCGGCTGGACGGGGGAACGGGTCGGTCCGCTGGATTCCGCGCTCTGCGGCCTGGTCCCAGGCCGCAACGCCGCTCGAGCGGCGCAGCCGCACCGAGACCAGGCTGCAGTCCGGGCGCAGCTGCACGGCGAACACGGCCTTGGGATTGCCCTCGAGGTCCGCCGGCACCTGGTAGGTCGTGTTGGCCTTGACGGCTGCGCCGACCCGGGCGCTGAAGCCGGCGTCGGCGCGTGAGCCGCCCGCGGAAGCCTTGGCGGCCGTATCCGCCGGCTGCCCCGCGCTGCCGGCCTGCTTCATCAGCGCCTTGATGGTCTCCTCGTGGCGAGCCGCCGCCTCGCGCCGTACCTTCTCTTCGCTGGCCTTCTTCTCGGCAGCGACCTTCTCGGCCGCAGCCTTGTCGGCGGCGAGCTTCTCGGCAGCCTTTTTCTCGGCCTCGCGTCGCGCCTGCTCTTCACGCTGGCGGCGTTCCTCGGCCAGCTTCTTTTCCGCCGCCTTCTTCTCGGCTTCGCGTTCCTTGCGATCGGCCTCTTCCTTGCGCTTCTTTTCCTGCTCCGCCTTGATCTGAGCGTCGAGATCCGGCCGGGGTTCGGGCGCCGGCTGGGGCTTGGGCGGCGGGGGGGCAGGCTCGGGCCGGGGCTCGGGCGGCGGTTTGGGCTCGGGCCGCGGCGGTTCGGGCGCCGGCGGCGGGGGCACCCACAGTTCGGCCTGCACGGGTCCGCGTTCGGTGTTCTGCCAGCGGATGCCCACGAACAGCAGCGCGAACAGCAGCACGTGCATCGCGATCGCCAGCAGCAGCGCCCGCGTGCGCCCGCCCGCGCGCGGCGGGCGCGTCGGGACTCCGGCGGGCCGCGATGCCGGATCGGGCGGGGCGGGTTCGGAACGCTTCATTCGCAGGGCTACTTGGCCGACTTCACCATCAGCGCAACGCGCGTGACGCCCTGCGCGCGGACTTCGTCCATCACCTCGAGCACGCTCTCGTACTTGACCTGCTTCTCGCCGGTGATCACGACGGGCAGCGCCTTGGGATCGCCGATCTCGCGCAGGATGCCGCCGATGTCGCGCCGGCCGATCGGCCGTTCGACCTTCTGCGGGAGGTTGCGCGTGACGAGCTTGAGCTGGCCGTTGGCCAGCACCTGGATCTCGACGTAGGCGTTGGGCTGTGCGCTGCTGGCCCCGACGGTGGCGAGGTCGATCACGCCGGTGGGCACCAGCGGGGCCGTCACCATGAAGATCACCAGCAGCACCAGCATCACGTCGATGTACGGCACGACGTTGATTTCGCTGACGAAGCCGCGGCGGCCGCGGCGGCGGGACGAGGACACCGTGGGCATCGCTGCCTCCGCGCTCAGCGGGCCTGCCGCTGAAGGATGTTGGAGAACTCCTCGGCGAACGTGTCGAAGCGGTTGGACAGGCGCTCGATGTCGTAGGCGAAGCGGTTGTACGCGACCACCGCGGGGATCGCCGCGAACAGGCCGATCGCCGTGGCCACCAGCGCTTCGGCGATGCCGGGAGCGACCGCGGCCAGCGTGGCCTGCTGCACGTTGGCCAGCCCGCGGAACGAGTTCATGATGCCCCAGACCGTTCCGAACAGGCCGATGTACGGGCTGACCGAACCGGCCGACGCGAGAAACGCCAGGCTGGACTCCAGCGCGTCCATCTCGCGCTGGTACGACGCGCGCATCGCGCGCCGCGCGCCGTCGAGCATCGCCTGCGTGTCGCCGGGCTTCTGCTGGCGCGTCTTGAGGAACTCGCGCATGCCTGCCTCGAAGATGCGCGCCAGCGGACCGTGGTCGCCGGGCTGCTCGGCCGTGCGCTGGTACAGCGCGTTGAGGTCTCCGCCTCGCCAGAACTCGGCTTCGAACCGGTCGGTGGCGGCGCGCGCGGCACGGATCGCGAACCCCTTGCGGAAGATCAGCGTCCAGGACGCGACCGAGATGGCCAGCAGGCCGGCCATGACGAACTGCACCAGCAGGCTGGCATTGGCCACGAGCGACAGGATCGAGATGTCCGAATTCAATTCACGAATCTCCAAGCTTGCGGTGCAGCCACTGGGGCAGCGGCGCGGGCCGCCCGCTCTCGCGGGCCATCACGGCGACCCTGACCGTGGCATCGGTCAGCAGCGCACCCCCCGGGTCCAGCGTCACGCGCTGGACCATCCGCAGCGACGCCCTGCGGACCTCGGTCACGTCGAGCGACACGCCCAGCACGTCGTCCAGCCGGGCGGGCCGCAGGAACTTCAGCGCCATCTCGGCGACGACGAACTGCACCCGGTCGCGATCGGCGAGCTCGCCGTGGTTCACGCCCATCGCGCGAAGCCAGTCGGTGCGCGCACGCTCCATGAACCGCAGGTAACTTGCGTGGTAGACGATGCCGCCCGCGTCGGTGTCCTCGTAGTCGACGCGACCTCGGATCGAGAAGCGGCGTCGGTCCGTCAAAAAGAAGGCATTCTACCAAGCTCGCCGGGATGCCACGCGAAAGCGGG
>CAYGZN010000026.1:0-15227 GCA_964354355.1 uncultured Burkholderiaceae bacterium
GCCGCCGACGATCGCGACGTCGAACGGCTGCTGCGCCGAGCCCCGGCGCGGCGCCTCAGAGGCCATTGGCGATCCGGTACAGCCCGCGCGCGGCGCAGTCGGCGTCGGCGCACTCGAAGTGCCGGGCATCGCTGCGACCGTGCTCCAGGACCTCCAGCGCGCGCCGGTACAGCGCGGCCAGCCCCGGCTCGGCCACGAGCAGGATCGGTGCGTCGCGGCCGGCGTCCTCGAACTTCAGGAGCGCCTGGCGCAACTCGCAGCCCAGCAGCCACCCCGACAGGCGCGAGCGCTCGAGTGTGCCGGGTGCGCCCTGCCCGACGACCCGCGCGCGAAACAGGAACAACTGGTGGAGCCAGTCGGATTCGCCGGAGGCGAACACCCCGGCCTCGAAGGCCGCCGCGTCGATGCCCGCCAATCCAGCCGCGGCCGGCGCACAGACCGGCGCGCGCGGGGCCCCGAACGCCTTGGCCAGGCTGCCGTGCGCGCCGAGCAGCTCGAACAGCTCGCCGGTCAGCCAAGTGGCGAACGACTCCACGGTGCCCGAACGAATCCGCAGCCACTTGCTGTGGGTGCCCGGCATACACAGCACCGCGTCGGTGACGCCGCAGCCCAGCGCCTGTGTTTCCTCGCCGCGCAGCACGTCCGGCTCGCCGGTCCGCAGTCCGCCGACGATGGCCAGCGGACGCCCGAGCGAGGTCGGCACCTCGACGACCCGCTCGCGGATGGCGGACACGCCGGCAGGCAGATCGACGTAGGGCGCCTCGGCCCAGCCGCCGCGCGCACCGACCATGCCGCAGGCGATCAGCCGGGCCGCGCCGTCGGCCGCCGCCCAGTCGCCGACGGTGCGCACCAGCACCGCGTCGAACTCGCCGCCCGACAGGCCGATCGCGCCGTGGTCGCCGGCGCGGCGCTCCAGCACGCGTCCGCCCGCATCGATGCGGTAGGCCCGCAGCCGCGACGATCCCCAGTCCAGGCCGATCACCGGCAACGCGCGCGTCGCCCCCGGACCCTGCGCGAATCCGCGGGCGCCTTCGCGCGGGGCGTGCCCCCACGTGCCGTGTTCGCTCGAGACAGTCATCGGACAGCGGCCATCGTATCGGCCACGCCTCGAAAGTCAAACGGGCGCCGCGCGTTGACAGCCGTAACGGCCGATGGTCTGATCGATCGATGGCCTCATTGCCCTCGAGTGCGCGCATCGTCATCGCCGGAGGCGGCGTGATCGGCTGCAGCCTGGCCTGGCACCTGGCCGAACTGGGCCACCGCGACGTGCTGCTGCTCGAGCAGGGGCGCCTGACCAGCGGGACCACCTGGCACGCCGCCGGCCTGGTGGGCCAGATGCGGCCGAATCGCGCGATGACGCGGATGAGCCGCTACGGCGTCGAGTTGTACCGCACGCTCGAGGCGCGCACCGGGCTGGCCACGGGTTGGAAGGCCTGCGGCTCGGTCAACGTCGCGCGGACCGCGGATCGATGGACCGTGTATCGGCGCCAGGCCGCCCTGGCGCGCAGCTTCGGCATCGACGTGCACGAGATCTCGCCCGCCGAAGCGGGCGCGCTGTGGCCGCTGATGCGCACCGACGACCTGCGGGGCGCGCTGTGGTTTCCGGCCGACGGCAAAGCCAACCCGACCGATCTCACGCAGTCCCTGGCGCGCGGCGCGCGCGACGCCGGCGTGCGGATCGTCGAGGGCGTTCACGTGGCGCGCGTGACGCTGCACAACGGCGCGGTCACCGGCGTTCGGACCGACCAGGGCGACGTCGCCTGCGAGGTGTTCGCCAACTGTGCGGGGCAGTGGGCGCGCGAACTCGGCCAGCGCAACGACGGCGGGCCGCAGGTCGCGGTCCCGCTGTACTCGGCCGAGCACTTCTACCTGGTGACGGCGCCCATCGAAGGCATTCACCCGGACCTGCCGGTGATGCGCGACCCCGACGGCTACGTGTACTTCAAGGAGGAGGTCGGCGGCCTGGTGATGGGCGGATTCGAGCCTGCCGCCAAGACCTGGCTGCCGAGCATTCCGCGGCACTTCGAGTTCCAGCTGTTGCCCGAGGACTGGGATCAGTTCGAGGTCCTGATGCGCCACGCGATCGAGCGCGTGCCCGCGCTGCAGCGCGCGGGCATCAAGATGCTGCTCAACGGCCCCGAAAGCTTCACGCCCGACGGCAACTTCATCCTCGGCGAGTCGCCCGACGTCCGCAATTACTTCGTGGCCGCGGGGTTCAACTCGGCGGGGATCGCCAACGCGGGGGGCGCGGGCAGGCTGCTCGCGCAGTGGATCGACACCGGCGAGTCGCCGATGGACCTGTCCGACGTCGACATCCGCCGCTTCGGTGCCGGCGCGTCCAACCTGAACTGGCTGCGCGACCGGACCGTCGAGACGCTCGGCCTGCACTACGCGATGCGCTGGCCTAGGCAGGAGCTCGAGTCGGGCCGGGGGCAGCGCCGCTCGCCGCTGCACGACCGGCTGGCCGCGCGCGGCGCGGTGTTCGGCAGCAAGATGGGCTGGGAGCGCGCCAACTGGTTCGCAGCGCCGGGCGACGCGACGCGCGCGCGGCACACGCTCGGGCGCCCCGGCTGGCTCGACGCTTGCAATGCCGAACAGCGCGCCGTTCGGGGCGCGGTGGGCATGTTCGACCAGAGCTCCTTCGGCAAGCTGCTGGTGACGGGACGCGACGCGCTGGCCCTGCTGCAGCGGGTGTGCGCCAACGAGATCGACGTGCCGCCGGGGCGCGTGGTCTACACCCCGATGCTCGATGCGCGCGGCGGTTTCGTCAGCGACCTCACCGTGCAACGGGTGGCGCCCGACGAGTTCATGCTGGTGACCGGATCCGCGCAACCGGTGCGCGACGCGGCATGGCTGCGCCGGCACCGGCGCGACACCGAGCACGCGCACGTGCTCGACGTCTCCAACGCCTGGTCGGTCGTGTCGGTGATGGGGCCGCGTGCGGCCGAGCTGCTGTCGGGGGCGAGCGGCTCGATCGTCGACGAGGGCGGATTCGCGGTGCAGACGTTCCGCGCGATGGACATCGGCTACGCAACGGTGCGCGCCGCCCGCGTGTCGTACGTCGGCGGGCCCGGATGGGAACTGTACGTGCCGGTCGAGATGGCGTGCGCGCTCTACGACACGCTGCGCGTCGCGGGCGAAGGACTCGGCCTGCGCGACTGCGGGTACTACTGCCTGGATGCGCTGCGCATCGAGGCCGGGCGGCGTGCGTTCCCCGGCGAGCTGTCACCGGATGTCAACCCGTGGGAGGCCGGGCTCGGCTTCGCGGTGCGCCCCGACAAGGCCGCGGCCTTCGTCGGGCAGGCCGCGCTGCGGGCCGTCGATCGCTCGGCGCTCGCGCGCCGCCTCGTGGTCCTGCGCTTCGACGCCGTCGAGCCCTGGCCGTACGGCGGCGAGCCGATCATCCGCGACGGCGAGCCGGTCGGCGAACTGTCCTCGGTCGCCTACAGCGACGCGCTGTCGACGATGGTCGGGATCGGGCTCGCGCACTGGCCGCAGCCGGTCACGCGCGAGGCGGCGACCCGCGGCACCTGGCAGGTCGACATCGCCGGCCGACGGGTGCCCGCGCAGGCGTCGCTCACACCCGCCTGGCCGTGACCGGCCTCACAAACGAACACGGCGCCCGTGCGGGGCGCCGTGTGTCGGTCGAGCAGGCAGCGCGAGCGGCTCGGCTGCCGAGGGCGACCTTACTTGGCCTTCTTCTTGTTGACTGCGGCCTTGAAGGCTGCGCCCGCCGAGAACTTCGGCACGGTGGCCGCGGCGATCTTGATCTTCTCGCCGGTGCGCGGGTTCTTGCCGACGCGCGCAGCACGCTTGCTCGAGTAGAACGTGCCGAAGCCGACCAGCGTCACGCGATCGCCCTTCGTCACCGCCTTGGTGACGGCCTCGATGACCGAGTTGAGCGCGCGCTCGGCGGCAGCCTTGCTGATGTCCGCCTCTGCAGATACGGTTTCGATCAGTTCACTCTTGTTCATGTAGGAACCTCCGTCAGTTTTTTGAGTGTGTTCGACGAGCGCCTGGTTCGTCGAGTTGGCGGGTTGTCGGACCGCGACGGCAGGCTTCAGCGACGTGCCCCCGGTACCCGGACAAGCGCGGATTCTACAGGGGACTCGCGCCAGAGCCTATTCCCGCCGCGATTTTCGCACAAAGGCCTGGCCACGGCGCGCCCGTCGCGCAGACTATTGCGACTCGTCGGGGTGACGGACGCTCGCGACGAAGCGCCCCTTGTGGAAAACCAGTGGTTGACCGCCAGCATCCCGGGCGCAGCGGCGCACCTGACCGATGAACAGCACGTGATCGCCGGCACGCTGATGGCTGCGGCGCTCGCACTCGAACCACGCCACGGCCCCGTCGATCAGGGGCGCGCCGCCGAGCCCGGTGTGCACCGTCAGCCCGGCGAAGCGGTTCGCGTGCGCACGCGCGAACCGCCGCGCCAGGTCGACCTGTCCAGCAGCCAGCACGCTGACCGCGAAGTGGGTGGCCGCCTCGAACGTCGACAGGCTCGTCGAGCGCAGCGACAGGCTCCAGAGCACCAGCGGCGGGTCGAGCGACAGCGAGTTGAAGCTGTTGACGGTCAGTCCGGCAACGGTCCCGTCGGGCGCACACGCGGTGACGACCGTCACGCCGGTGGCGAAGTGCCCCAGGCAGTCGCGAAGGTGCCGTGCGTCCAGCGGTGGCTGCGCGGCGTGTGGGGGTGCGGTCGGCGCAGCGGACGGCGAACGGGAATCGGGCATGCTCGGCGCGACGGTACCCGATCGGTGCCTGCCGCGCAATCGAACCGGTGCCGCGAACCGGTGCCGCGATCGACCCGGTGCAGCGATTCGTGGAGAATGGATTCATGCCCGAATCGCCGACCCGACACGCCGAAACCCACCTGCTGCACGCGGACGACCCGCTTCACGAAGGGGCGTCGCTGACGCCGGCCATCCCGTGGTCGGCGACCTTCGTCGCCAGCGACGCGGACGCGTTCGCGCGGATGGCCTCCGAGCCGATGCACGCGCGCTACTACACGCGGTACGGCAATCCGCTTCACGAGCGCGTCGCGCGCATCGTCGCAACCCTCGAGGGCGCGCCGGCCGGCCTGGTCAGCGCCAGCGGCATGGGCGCGATCGCGACCGTGGTGATCGGGCTGACCCGCGCGGGCAGCCGGATCGTCGCGCAGCGCAACCACTACATGGGCACGAGCCGTCTGCTCGCGGACCTGCTCGAGCGATTCGGCGTGCACACCGAGTTCGTCGACCAGACCGACACGGCCGCTTTCGCTGCCGCGATGGCACGGCCGCCCGCCCTGGTGATGCTGGAATCCCCGACCAACCCCAACTGCAGCCTGACGGACCTGCGTGCGGTCGCGGACCTCGCGCGCCGATGTGGTGCACTGACCGTCGTGGACAACACGTTCGCCACGCCGCTGAACCAGCAGCCGCTGGCGCTCGGCGCGGACGTCGTCGTGCACAGTGCGACCAAGTACCTGGGCGGGCATCACGACCTGACGGCAGGCGTGATCGTGGGCAGCGAGCCGTTGATGCGCACGCTCTGGCAGAGCCAGATCGTGCTCGGCGCCACGCTGTCGCCGATGGACGCGTGGCTGTTGCTGCGCGGGCTGCGCACGCTGGCCGTTCGGGTCGACCGGATCAATGCGTCGGCGCTGGCCATCGCGCGTGCGCTCGAGTCGAATCCGGCGCTGGAGTCGGTCGCCTATCCCGGACTGGCGAGTCACCCGCAGCACGCACTCGCGCGGTCGCAGATGCGCGGCTTCGGGGGCGTGATGGGCCTGCGCGTGAAGGCCGACTACGCGGGCACCGCCCGCTTCGTCTCGCAGCTGCGACTGGCGCGACACGCCGTCAGCCTGGGCGGCGTCGAGACGCTGGTCGTGCACGCCGCGGCGATGTGGGGCGGCACGCTGGACGACGCGCAGATGCGCACGGCCGGCATCGAGCCGAACCTGGTGCGCCTGTCGGTCGGCCTCGAGCACCCCGACGACCTGATCGCCGACCTCGAGCACGGCCTGAGCACCATCCCGTAGCGCGGGCCGCAACGCTCGCACCCGCACACCGTCGTCGCGCGGCCGGCGCAGCGCCCATCGCCGCGCAGCGACTGGGTCGCGCGGCGGGCCACCGAAGGAGCGGCGGGCATCCTGCGGTCCGGTCCAGCCGGGCCGCAGGATAGGGCCCGATGTCCGAGCGGCGCCGCAGGCGACGCGAGTTTCGGGCCCGGCCCGCCGCGACGAGGTGGACGCCGGCACCGGCGCAAAGCGCCGGCGCGACCCGCGGAGCGCAGCGGCGATGGGCGCTGCGCCGGCCGTCAGCCCTGCAGTTCGATCAGCAGATCGCGCGCCGACACCACGTCGCTCGAGCGCACGTGCACCGCCTTGACGGTGCAGTCGCGATCGCTGCGGATCTGCGACTCCATCTTCATCGCCTCGATCGACACCAGCGGATCGCCGGCCCGGACCTTCTGCCCCGCCTTCACCGACACCGTCACGATGGTCCCCGGCATCGGCGCGGGCACGTGTGCGGGGTTGTCGTCCTGCGCCCTGGCGCGCTGCGTGCCGGCGCGCGCGGCGCCCGCCTTCTCGACGCGCATCGTGCGCGCCTGGCCGTTGAGCTCGAAGAAGAACTTGACCAGCCCCTCCTCCTCGGCAGGCGCGGTCCCCTGCAGACGCACCACCAGCGTCTTGCCGGGGTCGATGTCCAGCGCGACTTCCTCGCGTTCGCGCATGCCCAGGAAGCACACCGGCGTGGGCAGCACGCTGATGTCGCCGAACTGGCGCTGGTGGTCGGCGTATTCGCGGAACACCTTCGGATACATCAGGTACGACGCGAGATCCGTGTCGCTGATCTGGTGGCCGGCCGCCTTCTCGGCATCGGCGCGGGCGCGGTCGAGGTCGACGGCCGGCAGCGTGTCGCCGGGGCGATAGGGCTGCGGCGGCTCGCCCTTGAGCACCTTGCGCGACAGTTCCGCCGGGAAGCCGTCGGGCGGGAAGCCCAGTTCGCCGCGGAACAGCGACACCACCGACTCCGGGAACGCCACGTCGCGGGCCGGGTCGGCGATGTCGCGCGGCGTCAGGTCGTTGGCCACCATGAAGATCGCCAGGTCGCCCACCACCTTCGAGGTCGGCGTCACCTTCACGATGTCGCCGAACAGCCGGTTGACGTCGGCGTAGGCGCGCGACACCTCCGGCCAGCGGTGCTCCAGTCCCATCGCGCGGGCCTGCTCGCGCAGGTTCGTGTACTGCCCGCCCGGCATCTCGTGCTGGTAGACGTCGGCCGTGCCGGCCCGGATGTCGGATTCGAACGGCGCGTACTGGCGGCGCACGCCCTCCCAGTAGCGGGACACCGACTGCATCGCCGCCCGGTCGATGCCGGGGTCACTTTCGCCGCCTTCGAGCGCCGCGACGATCGCGTTCAGGTTCGGCTGCGACGTGAGCCCGCTCATCGCGTCCATCGCGCCGTCCACCGCGTCGACGCCCGCGTCGATCGCCGCCAGCACCGAGGCCCCCGACACGCCGCTGGTGTCGTGCGTGTGGAAGTGGATCGGCAGGCCGACCTCCCCGCGCAGCGCGCGCACCAGCTCGCGTGCCGCGCGGGGCCGGCACACGCCGGCCATGTCCTTGATGCCCAGCACGTGCACGCCGGCACGCTCGAGCTCGCGCGCGAGGCGCACGTAGTAGCGCAGGTCGTACTTGGGGCGCGCCGTGTCGAAGATGTCGCTGGTGTAGCAGATCGCGCCCTCGCACAGCGCGCCGGCCTCCAGCACGGCGTCGATCGCCACCCGCATGTTGGCGACCCAGTTCAGCGAGTCGAACACGCGGAACAGATCGACGCCGTTGCGCGCGGCCTGCTGCACGAAGTAGGCCACGACGTTGTCGGCGTAGTTGGTGTAGCCCACGGCATTGGACGCGCGCAGCAGCATCTGAAACACCGTGTTGGGGATCCGCTCGCGCAGCTGCGCCAGGCGCTGCCACGGGTCCTCCTTCAGGAAGCGCAGCGCGACGTCGAAGGTCGCACCGCCCCAGCACTCGAGCGAGAACAGCTGCGGCAGCATGCGGGCGTAGTGCGGCGCGATCCGAAGCATGTCGATCGTGCGCATGCGCGTCGCGAACAGCGACTGGTGCGCGTCGCGCATCGTCGTGTCGGTCAGCAGCACACGCGGCTCGTCCCTCATCCACTGCGCGAACGCCTTCGGCCCGAGCTCGCGCAGCCGGTCGCGGCTGCCCGGGGGCGCCGGCGCGTTCAGGTCGCACTCGGGCAGGCTCAGGTGAACGTGCGACAGGTCGGGCGCCGCCCTGCCTTTCATGTCGGGGTGGCCGTTGACGCTCACGTGGCCGATGTAGCGCAGCAGCCGCGTCGCGCGGTCGCGCCGCTTGCTGAAGCGGAACAGCTCGGGGGTGGTGTCGATGAAGCGGGTGGTGACCTCGGCCGCGGCGAACGCCGGGTGGTTGATCACGTTCTCGACGAACTGCAGGTTGGTGGCCACGCCGCGGACCCGGAACTCGCGCAGCGCGCGGTCCATCCGGCGGATCGCTTCCTCGGGCGTCGGCGCCCACGTGGTGACCTTCACGAGCAGCGAATCGTAGTACGGAGTGATCACCGCGCCGGAGTAGGCGGTGCCGCCGTCCAGGCGCACGCCGAAGCCGGCCGCGCTTCGATACGCGGTGATCCGGCCGTAGTCCGGCATGAAGCCGTTCTCCGGATCCTCGGTGGTCAGCCGGCACTGCAGCGCGTGGCCGTTCAGGCGGATGTCGGCCTGCGCTGGCACGCCGGATCCGTGTTCGAGCAGGTGGTGGTCGCGGTCGCGACGGTCGGCGGCCACGCCGATGCGCGCGCCTTCGGTGATGCGGATCTGCGCCTTGACGATGTCGATGCCGGTGACCTCCTCGGTGACCGTGTGCTCGACCTGGATCCGTGGATTGACCTCGATGAAGAAGAACTGGCCGGTCGTCGCGTCCATCAGGAATTCGACGGTGCCGGCATGCGTGTACCCGACCTTGCGGGCCAGCCGCAGCGCGGACTCGCACAGCAGGGCCCGCTGGGCGTCGTCGAGGTACGGCGCGGGCGCGCGCTCGACGACCTTCTGGTTGCGCCGCTGCACCGAGCAGTCGCGCTCGTACAGGTGCACGACCTGGCCGTGGGTGTCGCCCAGGATCTGCACTTCGACGTGGCGCGCGTGTCGCACCAGCTTCTCCAGGTAGACCTCGTCGTTGCCGAACGCGGCGGCGGCCTCGCGCCGGGCCACGGGCAGCTGCGCCTGCAGGTCGCCCGGCGACTCGATCACGCGCATGCCGCGCCCGCCTCCGCCCCAGCTGGCCTTGAGCATCAGCGGGTATCCGACCTGCTGCGCGAGCTGCTGGCAATCGTCGATCGCTTCGGGCAAGGGGCCGGTCGCGGGCATCACCGGCACGCCCGCTTCGACCGCCGCGCGGCGCGCCGCCACCTTGTTGCCCAGCGTCGTCATCACCTGCGGACTCGGGCCGACGAAGCGGATGCCGGCGGCCGCGCAGGCACGCGAGAATTCCGGACTCTCGGACAGGAAGCCGTAGCCCGGATGGATCGCATCGACCCGCGCCGCCCGGGCGATTCGGATGATGTCCTCGATGTCGAGGTACGCCTGCAGCGGCTTCCTGCCGGCGCCCACGAGATAGCTCTCGTCCGCCTTGAAACGGTGCAGCGCGAACCGGTCCTCGTGCGAGTAGATCGCGACGGTGCGGATCCCCAGCTCGGACGCCGCGCGCATCACGCGGATCGCGATCTCCGACCGGTTGGCCACCAGAAGGGCATGAATTCGGGTCATTTCGACGGATTCCGGGGAGGGAGAAGTCGGATTCGAGCCTGTCCGCCGGTGCCGCACGGCCGACGCCCGGTCGTCGCGCGCGATCCACACGAAAGGGTCGGGCGCGGCTTTCCGGGTAGACTGCGGCAGTTTACGACAAGCCCCGGACGGAGCTCCGCTTTGCCGCGACCCAGTGCCGCTGCCCGATTCGACCTCAGCAGACGCCTTGCGTGGGCCGTCGCGGCAGTCACCATCGCATTGGGGGGGTGCGGCGGCGGCGGTGATTCCCCGCCGCCCGCGCCGCAGATTTCCGCCGGCCCCAACTGCCCGCTGCAGTACACGCTGACCGACTCGCCGCTGCTGACCGGGGCCGATCCGCTGCTGGCCGATCAGTGGCACCTGCAGAACACGGGCCAGAACGGCGGCACGCCCGGCGAGGATACCCGTGCCCGGCTGGCCTGGGCGACGACGAAGGGCACTGGCATACGGGTCGCCGTCGTCGACGACGGCGTCGAGATCGTCCACCCGGACCTGGCGCCCAACGTCGTGGCCGGCGCGAGCTTCAGCTACCGCAGCGGCAACCGCGGCAGCGTCTATCCGGTGCCGTGCACCGCGGACGACGACCACGGCACCAGCGTCGCCGGAATCGTGCTGGCCCGCGACGACAACGCTCTGGGCGGCGCAGGCGTCGCGCCGCGCGCATCGCTGGTGGCCTACGACGCGCTGGCCAGCAGCCTGGACGCCGACGTCGCCGACGCGCTGGGCCGCGCGTCCGACCAGAACGCCATCTACCAGAACAGCTGGGGGTCGCCCGACGATGGCGCCGTGCATCGCGCCGAGGCGTCGTTCGTGAGCGCGATCGAGGCCGGCATCGCCGGTGGCCGCGGCGGGCGCGGGTCGATCTTCGTGTTTCCGGCCGGCAACGGCGGCTGCTTCGCGCGCGACCGGGCGACGGGGCTGTGCCAGGTCGACAACTCCAACCTCGACGGTTACGTGAACCAGCGCGGCGTGATCACGGTCTGCGCCGTGGACGACAGCGGGCGCCAGGCCTGGTACGGCGAGCCCGGCGCCAACGTGCTGGTGTGCGCGCCGTCCTCCGGCGACAAGGCGGTCGGGATCACCACCACCACGATCCGCAGCGAATACCGCAACAACTTCAGCGGCACCTCGGCGAGCACTCCGATGGTGTCGGGCGTGGTCGCCCTGATGCTGGCGACCAACCCGCAGCTGACCTGGCGCGACGTGCGCCTGATCCTCGCGGCCACCGCCCGCCAGAACGACCCGGGCAATGCCGGATGGACGTCGCACTACGGCTACCGCTTCAACCACCGCTATGGCTTCGGCGTCGCCGACGCGCAGGCGGCCGTGGCGGCGGCGCAGACCTGGACGTCGGTGGGCGGCAGCGCGCAGCAGAAGGTCTGCGGCCCGTATGTGCGCACGCCGGTGCTGCCGCTGCGCGACCCGGGCGCGGGCGGGGCGCTGTCGCCGGCGACCGATTCGGTCACCGTGACGGGCTGCGACATCAGCCAGATCGAGTTCGTCGAGATCAGGCTGACGACGACCCACCCCTACATCGGCGATCTCCGGTTGCGGCTGACCAGCCCGAACGGACTGGCCAGCGAGCTCGCCGACCAGCGGCTGTGCGCCGGGAGCGGCGGCTGCGGCAACTACGCGGACTGGCCCTTCGGGTCCGTCCGCCACCTGGGCGAACCCGCCAACGGCGTGTGGACCTTCGAGGCCACCGACATGGCCGTCGCCGACGAAGGCAGCTTCGACCGATGGAGCATCCGGTTCTATGGACGCTGACCGCCATGGCCGCTGAGACGCAGCGCCGCGCGCACGGAGGGCTCGTGGCTGCGCCGTTCACCGCGCTGGCGATCCTGCTGGCGACCGCGGGGGGCGCACGCGCGGCCGACGCGCCGCAGGCACCGCCGGCCATCGCCAAGGGTCTGCGTGCAACGATGCCCGACAAGTCGCCCGGCACGGCATCCGCCGTGGTCGAGCACCACTGGCACAACGGCCGCGAGCGCCGCGCGCTGAGACTGGACGGCGCCCTGCAGGCCGACTTCTCGCTGGCGCGGCCCGAGAAGTCGGCCGTGCTGCGCGCATCCGCCAGTCCGCTGAAGGACGTGCCCGCGGCGCTGCAGTCGCCGGTGTTCCGCGACGAGTCGGGCCGGCCGCGCGCGCTGCCCGGCGGCGTGATCGTGGTGTTCGATGCGCCGTCGTCGGACGACGCGGCGCGCGCGACGATCGAGCGTCACGGCGCACGCATCGCGCGACGCATCGGCGAGCGAACCTGGCTGCTGGCATCCGACCCCGGGATGCCCGCGCTCGAGCTGGCCAACCGGCTGCACGCCACCGGTGCGTTCGCGGCGGCCGAGCCCAACTGGTGGGTCGAGCGCGCAAAGAAGTGACGCGGTAGCACCGACATGATCCCCGACCCGGCGGTCACGATCCTTCGGCACGACTACCGGCCGCCCGACTACCGCATCGAGTCGATCGAGCTCGAGTTCGACCTGGACCCGCAGCGCACGATCGTGACGGCGCAACTCGCGGTGTGCCGCGGCGACGGCGTCGCGCCGGACACCCCGCTGCACCTGGACGGCGACACGCTGCAGCCGCTGTCGGTGGCGATCGACGGAACCGCGCTCGACGCCGGTCGATGGCACGCCGACGCGCGCGGGCTGACGATCGCGCAGGTGCCGGCCCGCTTCGAGCTGCGCACCGAGGTGGCGATCTCGCCGGCGACCAACGGCACGCTGATGGGACTGTACGTGTCCAACGGCAACTTCTTCACGCAGTGCGAGGCGCAGGGCTTTCGACGCATCACCTACTTCCCGGACCGACCCGACGTGATGGCGCGCTACGCCGTCACCATCCGGGCCGACGAGTCGCGCTGGCCGGTGCTGCTGTCCAACGGCAACCTGCAGGATTCGGGTCGCCTGGGCGACGGCCGTCACTGGGCGCGCTGGGTCGACCCGTTCCCGAAGCCGAGCTACCTGTTCGCGCTGGTTGCCGGCGACCTCGTTGCGCAGGAGGAGCGCGTGGTCAGCCGATCGGGCCGCGAGGCGCTGCTGCAGGTCTGGGTCGAGCCGGGGAACCTGGACCGCACCGATCACGCGATGCAGTCGCTCAAGCGCTCGATCCGCTGGGACGAGGAGCGGTTCGGGCTGGAGCTGGACCTGGAACGCTTCATGATCGTCGCGGTCGGCGACTTCAACATGGGGGCCATGGAGAACAAGGGCCTGAACATCTTCAACACCCGCTACGTGTTCGCCAACCCGCGCATCGCCACCGATTCGGACTTCGCCAACGTCGAGTCGGTGGTCGCGCACGAGTACTTCCACAACTGGACCGGCAACCGCGTCACTTGCCGCGACTGGTTCCAGCTGACGCTGAAGGAGGGGTTGACGGTCTTTCGCGACCAGGAGTTCTCCGCCGACGTGATGGCCGCCGGGGCCGCGGGCGAGGCGGCGGCGCGCAGTGCGCGCGCGGTCAAGCGGATCGAGGACGTGCGGGTGCTGCGCAGCGTGCAGTTCGCCGAAGACGCCGGCCCGATGGCCCACCCGATCCGGCCCGACAGCTACCAGGAGATCAACAACTTCTACACGGTCACCGTCTACGAAAAAGGCGCCGAGGTGATCCGGATGATGCAGACGCTGGTCGGGCGCGACGGCTTCGAGCGCGGGCTGGCGCTGTACTTCGCGCGGCACGACGGCCAGGCCGTGACCTGCGAGGACTTCGTCGCCGCCATCGCCGACGCCAACGGCCGCGACCTGACCCGATTCCTGCGCTGGTACGCGCAGGCCGGGACGCCGCGCGTGTTGGCCAGCGGCCACCACGACCCGGCGTCGGGCCGCTACGAGCTGACGCTGCGCCAGTGGTGCCCGCCCTCGCCCGGCCAGCCCGAGAAGCTCCCGCAGCACATTCCGGTGGCTGTGGGGCTGCTCGGCGCCGACGGCAGCGAGCGCGCGAACCGCATGCTCGAACTGACCGAGGCCGAGCAGACCTTCGTCTTCGACGGCGTCGGTGCGGGCCGGATCGTGCCCTCGCTGCTGCGCGACTTCAGCGCGCCGGTCATCCTGGAGCACGACCTGGGCGACGACGATCTCGCCTTCCTGCTGGCCCACGACACCGACGCATTCAACCGCTGGGAGGCCGCACAGCGGCTGGCGGTCTCGAGCATCCTGCGGATCCTCGCGGACGAGGCGGCCGCGCCGGTGCGCGCCGCCCACGAGCCGCGCGCCGCGCGGGCCGCGGTCAGCCGCGCCTGCGCACCGCTCGTCGAGGCGCTGCGCCGCGCGGTGGGCGACGACACGCTGGACCCGGCACTGCGCGAGCAGTTGCTGTCGCTGCCGTCCGAGGGCTTCGTGGCCGAGCAGCTGCAGGTGGTCGACCCGGCCGCATTGCGGGCGGCGCGCAACGCCGCGCGCAACGAGCTCGCTTATCGGCTGCAGGCCGAACTGCTGCAGACGATGCAGCGCATGGCGAGCGAGGGCCCCTACTCGCCCGACGCCGCCTCGGCAGGTCGACGCGGCCTGCGCAACGCGGCGCTGTCGCTACTGGTCGAGGCCGGGGTCGGTCAGGCGGACGCGACGGCGGCGAGCCAGTTCGCCGCTGCCGACAACATGACCGACCGGCTGGCCGCGGTGGCGGCGCTGACCCAGAGCGCCTCGCCGCTGCGCGAGCCGACGCTGGAGTCGTTCGGGCGGGAGTTCGCGCGCGAGCCGCTCGTGCTGGACAAGTGGTTCATGCTGCAGGCCACGATGCACCGGCAAGCCGGCGATCCGCCGGGGCTGGAGCGCGTGGTGCGGCTGATGGCGCACCCGAGCTTTTCGATGCGCAACCCGAACAAGGTCCGTGCGCTGCTGGTGGGGTTCTGCGGCGGCAACCTCGCCGAATTCCACACGCCCGACGGGTCGGGCTACCGGTTCTGGGCCACGCAGGTGCTCGCGCTCGACGCCTTCAACCCGCAGGTCGCGTCGCGGCTGGCCCGCGCGCTGGACCGCTGGCGCAAGTTCACGCCCGATCGGCAGCAGGCGATGCAGGCCGCACTCGCGACCGTGCGCGAGCGGGCCCGCTCGGGGGACGTGCTCGAGGTGGTGGGCAAGGCGCTGGCCTGAGGGCTCGACCGCACGGGGCGCGGCGCCACACGGCGCGCGGCGTCCCGTCGGGCCCCGGTGCGGCCTCGACCGTGCCGCCAAACCCCACTTCGTACACCACTTCCGGCCGCTCGAATTCCCACGGGTTGCCGGAGGAGAGCCAGTCCTCGGGCAATTCCACCTGCCAGCCGTCCTTGATGGCCTGCCGGAAGATGCCGTGGTCGTAGCGGATGCCATAGCCGTGGGCCGGGATGGCGAGGGAGGCGAGGCTTTCCATGAAGCAGGCCGCCAGGCGCCCGAGACCCCCGTTCCCCAGGGCGGCATCGGGCTCGACGCGGCGCAGGCGTTCGAGGTCCA
>CAYGZN010000027.1:0-7556 GCA_964354355.1 uncultured Burkholderiaceae bacterium
CATCGCGATGCCGACGTCCGCCGCCTTCAGCGCAGGCCCATCGTTGATGCCGTCGCCCGTCATCGCGACGATCCTTCCGTGCGTCTGCAGCGCGCGTACGATCTCCAGCTTGTCGGACGGACTCACCCGGGCGAAGACGTGAGGATTCGAGGCGATCGCTGCGAGCACCTCGGCAGACAGGCCGCGGATCCTGCCCGCCTCGAGCACGCGAATCTCGCCACCCTCGCCGAGCCGCAGCTCGCGGGCGATCGCCAGCGCTGTCGCACTCTGGTCGCCGGTGATCATCACGGTGCGGATGCCCGCCCGGTGCAGGCGCGCGATCGACGGGGCGGCATCGGCTCGCAACGGATCGGCCAGTCCCGTCATGCCGAGCCAGCACAGGTCGCGTTCGTCGCGTGCATCGCCGCCCTCGCGCACCGCCACACCCAGCACGCGCAGCGCCCGTCCGGCCATGCGTAGGTTGGCCTGCTCGATCGCGCGACGCACCGAATCCGTCAGCGGCACGGGTCCGTTCGAAGTGATCGTGCTGGCACAGCGCGCCAGCAGTTCGGCCGGATCGCCCTTGACGCACAGCAGCCGCCGCCCGTTGCCGCCGTCGTGCAGCGTGCTCATCCGCTTGCGACCCTCGGCGCGCGGCACCAGCTCGAGCACCGGCAGCGCCGCCCGCCGTTCACGCAGATCCACCCCGAGCTCGAGCGCCGCGTTCAGCAGTGCACACTCGGTCGGACTGCCGCGCGGCGTGGGCGCCCCTTCGGGCCTCGCCGGGCTGCCGGGCGAATCGGCGGCGGAATCGGCGGCGGAATCGGCATCCGCGAGTTGCGCTTCGCTGCACAGCGAGGCAACCTCCAGCAGCCGGCGCGCCAGCCAGCGCTGGTCGGCACCGGCTTCGCGGCCGTCGCAGGCCAGCCGCGCCGAGTCGACGTCCAGCAGTTCCCCTTGAAGTTCGATCGCCACGACGGCCATCCGGTTCTGTGTCAGCGTGCCGGTCTTGTCGAGCCCGATGATTTCGACGGCCCCGAGCGTTTCGACCGCATCGATCGTGCGGACCAGCACGTCGCGCCGGCGCATCTGCTGCACGCCCACGGCCAGCGTGGTGGTGGCCACGGCAGGAAGACCCTCGGGAATCGCGGCCACGGCGAGCGAGATCGCGCTGCGCATCATCGGCAGCCAGCCGTGGCCGCGCAACATCCCCAGCGCAAAGACCGCCGCGCAGATCGCGCCGTTGACCAGCACGAGTTCGCGCTCGACCTCGCCCAGTTGCCGCTGCATTGGCGTCTCCGGCTGCCGGACGGTGCCCAGCAGCGCCTGGATGCGACCGATCTCGGTGCGCTCGCCGGTCGAGGCGACCACCGCGAGCCCGGCGCCGCCGGTCACCGCGGTGCCGCGGTACACCATCGTCACGCGCTCGGCCAGAGCGGTGTCCTCGCGCAGCCGTGCGGCAGCGTCCTTGTGCACCGGCAGCGCCTCGCCGGTCAGCGGCGACTCGTTGACCGTCAGGTCGTTCGCCTCGATCAGGCGCGCATCGGCGGGCAGCAGCGTGCCGGGCTCCAGCAGGATCACGTCTCCGGGCACGAGCTCGTCGGGCGCGACCTCGAGCCGCCGCCCGCCGCGGCGCACCGGAACGGGGTGCGGCGTGTACCGAGACAGCCCGAGGATCGTGCGTTCGGCCTGCCGCTCGGTCGCGGTCGCGATTCCCGCATTGAGCAGCACGACCGCCAGGATCACGACCGCATCGGCGATGCCCCCCGTGGCCAGCGACAGCACCGCAGAGCCGGAAAGCAGCGCGATCGGCAGCGACGTCATCTGGTCCGCGAAGATCGACACCAGTGGCCGCTCTTCGGTGCGGCGCAGCGCGTTGGGTCCGAAACGCCGGCGCCGCGCGAGAACCTCGGCCTCGGGCAGGCCGGCCCGGTCGGCCGACTCCAGTGCGCGGCAGGCGGCCTCGGCCGACAACGCGTGATACGCCATCGCGTCGGCCTGCGCCGTGGCACCGGCGGGCGCTGCTTGCGCAGTCGCCGCGCGATCCACCGCCGACGCCCGCGGCACCGCGCGCGGCGCCGGCAGACGCGCCGGGGCCGGCTGGCCGGCGTTGCGGATTCTGCGTACCCGGGCAGGCAGTGGCGGACCGCTCGCGGCGACGCGCGAATCGAGCGTCGCGATGGCGTGGATGCGCGCGCCCAAGCCTCGCACATCCAGCGGCGGCCTGAACTCGACGACGACGGAGCCGGTGACCGTGCTGGCCCGGACGGCCACGCAGCCCTGCTGGGCGAGCAGCTGTTCGGACAGCCGTGAGGCCAACTGCTCGTTGCGACGCAGTCCCGCCAGCTGGAAACGGACCCGGCCCGGCACGGCGTCGTGCGCGACCACGGGCCAGGCCGTCGCGGCCGCCATCGGAATCGGTATCCTCCCACTCGAACGGGCGGAGTCTATGAGCCGATTGTGACAGTTCCAAGACAAACGCGGCTGGCGCGGCGTCGATGGAATAAACCACGCGCCCCGTGCGTCTACCGTCGGACCGCCGGTGTTCGGCGTCCCCGGCCCGCCCGGGTCAAACCCTTCGGGAGACGTGTGTGATCAGACTGATCGTTTCGGCGGCATTCGCCGTCCTGCTGGCCGCCTGTTCGTCGATGTCCGGGATGATGGGCTCGTCGACGATGAGCGCCCCGGCCAAGACCGTCGACGGCATGCTGGTCGGCGCCAACGGCATGACGCTGTACACCTTCGATCGCGACGTCGCGGGCAGCGGCAAGAGCGTGTGCAACGGGCCGTGTGCCACGAACTGGCCGCCGCTGATGGTCACCGGCGACGCCAAGCCGATGGGCGACTGGACCGTGGTCACCCGCGACGACGGCGGCAAGCAGTGGGCCTTCAAGGGCAAGCCGCTGTACTTCTGGGTCAAGGACACCAAGCCGGGCGACAAGACAGGCGACGGTGTGAACAACGCGTGGCGTGTCGCCCGATCGTAGCGAACTGCTGGTCCACCTCCCCGGGCTGCGGCGCTACGCGCGGCTGCTGACCGGGGCGGCGTTCCTGGCCGACGACCTGGTGCAGGACACGGTCGAGCGGGCGTGGCGCTCGGGGCACCTGTGGCCCGAGGCGGCCCGCCTGCGGCCCTGGCTGCTGTCGATCATGCACAACCTGTTCGTCAGCCAGGTGCGGGCGCGCCGCGAGTACGCGGACGTCGACCTCGAGCAGCTCGCCGGACCGTCCGACGAAGGCAGCCGCGCGCAGATCCGGCTCGACCTCGCCGGGGCGCTGCGGCGGCTGGCGCCGGCGCACCGCGAGGTGCTGCTGCTGGTCTGCGTGCAGGAATGCAGCTACGAGGAGGCCGCGCACGTCCTGGGCGTGCCCACGGGCACGGTGATGTCGCGGCTGTCGCGGGCCCGCGCCCAGGTGCGCGCCGACATGGAAGGCCGTGCGGAATCGAAGCCCGCGCTGCGCAGGATCAAATGAATCGCCTCGACGACGACGACCTCCACCGCTACGTCGACGGCCGGCTGGGCGCCGAGCGCGCCCGCGCGCTCGAGGCCGCGATGGCCACCGACGAAGCGCTGCGCCAGACGGTCCAGGCGTGGTCCGCGCAGCGCATCGAGCTGGCCGCGCTCGAGCGCGCCGTGCTCGACGAGCCGATTCCCGCGGCGATCCTGGTCGCGCTGCGCGACGATCCGCCCGCGAGCGCCGGCGAGCCGGCACCCCTTCGGCGCCCGCCGTCGTCCCGACCCGGGGTGCGGACGTGGCTGGCCGCCGCGTCGATCGCGGTCGTCTCGTGCGCGATCGGATTCGTCGGCGGACGCTGGGGCGGGCCGGCCGGCGACCGCGGCGGGGCCACGATGGCAGCGGCCGCGGCGCCGCGCTTCGTCGCCGAGGGGCGCGTCGCGCACGTCGTTTTCGCGCCCGAGGTCCGCCACCCGGTGGAGGTCGACGGCTCGGACCGCGCGCACCTGGTCGGCTGGCTCAGCAAACGGCTCGGCACGAACGTCGTCGCGCCGTCGCTGTCCGAGCACGGCTTCGAGCTGGTCGGCGGGCGGCTGCTGCCCGGCGACCGGGGCGCGAGCGCGCAGTTCATGTACCAGGACGCGAGCGGCGCGCGGGTCACGCTGTACCTGTCGCGCCGGCCCGCCGAGGCCGGCGGCACCAGCGCGTTTCGGTTCGAGCAGTCCGACGGGCTGCAGTCGTTCTACTGGATCGATCGCGATGTAGGCTACGTGCTGTCGGGCGACCTGCCGCGCGCACGCCTGTCCGAGCTGGCCACGGCCGTGTATCGCGGCATCGGCGGCTGAGCGCGGCCACCTCGGGTCGGCGCGGGCGCGGGCAGCGCGTGCCCGCGCCGGCCGGCGCGCGCCGCGCGGCCTACGCAGGCACCCGGGGGCCGCCGGTGCGACGCGCGACAGCCAGCAGCACGGCGACCGCGCACGACGCCAGCCGAGCGCGCACGGTGTCGGCGCGGCTGGTCAGGATGATCGGCACGCGAGCGCCCAGCACGACGCCCGCCGCGTCGGCGTTGGCCATGAAGCTGAGCTGCTTGGCGAGGATGTTGCCGGCCTCCAGGTCGGGCACCAGCAGGATGTCGGGATCGCCGGCGACCGCCGACACGATGCCCTTGACCTGCGCTGCGCGCGCGCTGATCGCGTTGTCCATCGCCAGCGGGCCGTCGAGCAGCCCGCCGGTGATCTGCCCGCGTTCGGCCATCTTGCACAGCGAGGCCGCGTCGGTCGTCGAGGTCAGCTTGGGGTTGATCGTCTCGACGGCCGACAGGATCGCGACCTTCGGCTGCGCAATGCCCAGCGCCTGGGCCAGGTCGATCGCGTTCTGGCAGATGTCGCGCTTGTCCTCGAGCGTCGGAAAGATGTTGATCGCGGCGTCGGTGACCATCAGCAGCTTGTGATACGTGGGCACGTCCATCAGGAACACGTGCGACAGTCGGCGCGCGGTCCGCAACCCCTTGTCGCGGCTGACGACCGCGCCCAGCAGCTCGTCGGTGTGCAGGCTGCCCTTCATCAGCAGCTCGGCCTCGCCGGCGCGCACCAGCTCGACCGCGGCCTCGGCGGCCGCGTGGCTGTGCGGCACGTCGACCAGCCGGAAGCGGGAGATGTCCGCGCCGATCGCCTGTGCGACGCTCGCGATCTTCGCGGCGGGCCCGACCAGGATCGGCGCGATCACGCCGCGATCGGCGGCCTGCACCACGGCCTCGAGCGCCGACTCGCTGCACGGGTGGGCGACGGCCGTCGCCATCGGCTCGAGCGCCTCGGCCGCATCGAGCAGCGCCTCGAACTTGTCGTGGGTCTGGACCGTGAGCTCGCCGACCTCGGGTCGGGGCATCGAGATCGCCTGGTCCGGCGCCCTGACTTCGGCCGTGCCGAAGGCCACCCGCTCGCCGCGCTGGTTCACGCAGCGGCAGTCGAAGCTCACGACCCGGCCCTCGGTCCGCTTCTCGCGCACGGTCACGGTGGCGGTCACGGTGTCGTCGGCCTGCACGGGCCGCTCGAACTGCAGCGACTGCGACAGGTAGACGGTGCCGGGGCCGGGCAGCTCGTTGCCCAGGATGCTCGAGACCAGTGCGCCGGCCCACAGGTTGTGGGCCACCAGGCGGCCGTTGCCGTGCGACTGCGCGTAGTCGTCGTCGACGTGCGTCGGATTCACGTCGCCCGAGACCAGCGCGAACGTCTTGATGTCCAGGCGGGTCAGCGTGCGCGTCAGGCTCGCCGAGTCACCGACGCGGATCTCCCCGAACGGGCGGTTGCGAAGCAGCGGGCTGTCGGTCATCGGCGGCGGCGTCCACGGGAAGTTCTTCGCTGCAATGCAGCAATCCGAGGCGAACAGTCTACATCGGCCGCCGTGCGCCTTCCCGAAGCCCGCTGCGGACCGGGTCCGCGCCGGCGCTGCGCCGGGTGATCCGCCGGGTTTCGCTAGAATCCCCTCCGCAGAGGCCTTTCGCGGGCCCCGTAGTCCAGCGCCGGAGGAGACGCGTGAGAGCCGCCTACATTTCGCACCCGAGTTCGACCCGCCACGAGATGGGGCCGGACCACCCCGAATGCCCGGACCGGGTGACGGTCATCGCGGATCGACTGCTGATGCGCGGCGTGCTCGACTTCATGGAGAGCTTCGACGCGCCGGCGGCCACGACCGAGCAACTGGCCCGCGCGCACGACGCGCTGTACGTCGCCGAGATCACGGCGAAGGCGCCCGCCGACGGCTACGTGCACGTCGACCCGGACACGATGATGAACCGGCACACGCTGACCGCTGCGCTGCACGCCGCGGGCGCAGCCGTGCTGGCCACCGAGCTGGTCGCCGGCGGCGACTTCAGGCGCGCGTTCTGCAACGTGAGGCCGCCGGGGCACCACGCCGAACGCGGCGCCGCGATGGGCTTCTGCTTCTTCAACAACGTCGCCGTCGGCATCCGGCACGCGCTGGACGTGCTGGGCCTGAAGCGCGTCGCGCTGGTCGACTTCGACGTCCACCACGGCAACGGCAGCGAGGACATCTTCGCGGGTGACGACCGGGTGCTGATGGTCTCGACCTTCCAGTCGCGGCTGTACCCGTTCAACGGCGAGGTCGCCCGCGGACCGAACATGTGCAACGTGCCGCTGCAGCCTTATTCCGACGGCAGTGCGCTGCGCCGCGCGGTCACCGACCAGTGGTTGCCGGCGCTGCGCGCGTTCCGCCCCGAGATGGTGTTCGTGTCGGCAGGCTTCGACGCGCACCGCGAGGACGACATGAGCCACCTCGGCTGGAGCGACGCGGACTACGGCTGGGTCACGCAGCAGTTGTGCGAGGTGGCCGACGAGTGCGCGCACGGGCGGATCGTGTCGGTGCTCGAGGGCGGCTACGCGCTGGCTGCGCTGGCGCGCAGCGTCGAGCTGCACGTGCGCACGCTGATCGACCTGCAGTGACGCGAGGAGCGCAGCGAGCATGAAGGTGGCGATGATCGGATTGGGCGCGATGGGCGCCGCAGCAGCCCGCAATCTGCTTGCGCGCGGTCACGAAGTGACCGGTTTCGACCCGCGCGAGCCTGCGCGCACGCAGCTCCAGGCGCAGGGTGGGCGGGCCGCGACCAGCCCGCGCGATGCGGCCGACGGTGCCGACGCGGTCGTGACCTTCGTCGTCAACGCGGCGCAGGTCGAGGCCGCCGTGACGGGCGCCGACGGCGCCGCCGGCTCGATGCGCGCCGACGCGGTGCTGGTTCAGTGCGCGACGGTGCCGGCATCGTTCATCGCGGATTTCGGCGAACGGATGCACGCGCGCGGCCTGTCGGTCGTGGACGCACCGGTTTCCGGAGGCGTGCCGCGCGCCGGCGACGGCACGCTGTCGATCATGGCATCGGGTCCGCGAGCGGCGATGGCTCGCGCGCGGCCGCTGCTCGACGCGATGGGCCGGTTCGTGTACGACTTCGGCGACGCGCTGGGTGCGGGCTCGACGGTCAAGACGATCAATCAGCTGCTGTGCGGCGTTCACCTGGCCGCGCTTGCAGAAGCCGTGGCGATGGGCAAGCGGGCCGGGCTCGACGCAGCCCGGCTGCGCGAGGTCTACGGCAACAGCGCCGCAGCCAGCTGGAT
>CAYGZN010000027.1:7566-14938 GCA_964354355.1 uncultured Burkholderiaceae bacterium
GCTGGATGATGAGTGATCGCGGCCCGCGCGCGCTGCAGGAGTCGCCCGAGACGCGCAGCGCGATCGACATCTTCGTCAAGGACCTGGGGCTCGTGCTGGACACGGGGCAGGACCTGAAGTTCCCGCTGCCGATGGCCTCGGCCGCGCACCAGCTGTTCCTGTCGCTGTCGGCCCGCGGCCAGGGCGGCATCGACGACTCGCAGCTGTGGCGGGCCTACCCCGGCTGAATCACCGCCTGCCGCGCACGCGCCCGGTCCCCGTGGCGGACAGCGCCTTGGACGTCAACCGCCGGGCGTTGCCGCGGGCGCGCTTCGAAAAAGGCGTGACCATCGGCACCGCCGCACGCGTTGCCGCCGAAAGCGCCGACCCGCCCGGCGTCCACACCGTCCACGGCATCCAGACCATCCGCCAGGCCAGCGTCAGCGCCTCGAGCTGCGCCTCGCGCACCGCCGCGGCCTTCTCGGACACCATGCGCACGGCCTCGCGACGCTGCCAGGCGTCGTGACGGCCGCCCGCAGGCCACATCAGCATCGTTCGAAGCGCGATCGTCTGCGCGCTGGCGATCATCATCGGCGCCTGCCAGGGGTTCATGTTCGGTCCTCAGGTGTGCAGCAGCTGAAGGAACTCCTTGCGCAGTTCCGGGTTGGTCAGGAACGCGCCGCGCATGATGCTGTTGGTCATGTGCGGCGCGTCGTCCTTGACGCCGCGCCACTGCATGCACAGGTGGTCCGCCTCGAGCACCAGCGCCAGGCCGGCCGGGCTGAGCCTGGACTCGATCAGGTCGGCCAGCTGCATCACGGCCTCCTCCTGGATCTGCGGCCGGCTCATCACCCACTCTGCGATCCGCGCGAACTTGGACAGTCCGATCAGCTTGGAACCCTGCGCCGGCAGGACGCCGACCCACAGCTTGCCCAGGATCGGCACCAGGTGGTGCGAGCAGGCGCTGCGCACGGTCAGCGGCCCGACGATCATCAGTTCGTTGAGCCGCTCCGCATTCGGGAACTCGGTCACGCGCGGCATCGGCTCGTAGCGGCCGCTGAAGACCTCGCCGATGAACATGCGCGCCACGCGTCGCGCAGTGCCCACGGTGTTGTGGTCGCGCTCGGTGTCGATGACCAGCGACTCGAGCACCCCCTGCATCCGCGCGGTGACCTCGTCCTCGAGCGCCTGCAGCTCGGCCGGGCCCTCGATGAACGCGGCGATGTTGTCGTTGGCGTAGAAACGCTGCCCGGCCTGCTGCAGCCGCTGCCGGATCCGGGCCGATGCCGGGGCCGCCACGGGGTCCGGGGCCGCCTGTGCCGGCCGATCGCGCGCGTCGTTCATGATGTTCGCCCCAGTCAGGGAGTCGGCGTCCGGCGTCGCGCCAGCGGCGATGGTGGAGCGGGTGAAGGGAATCGAACCCTCGTATCAAGCTTGGGAAGCTGGCGTTCTACCATTGAACTACACCCGCATGGACAACGAATATATCATCCGGGCCTGATGACCAAGAACAACAGGACTGCGATGCGGATGCTGCGAGCGTGCGTGTGGACCCTCGGCCTGGTGTGCGGCACCGCGATGGCGCAGACCGCGGCGACGGACACCGCGACGATCCCCGACTGGGCCTTCCGCCCGGGCGGACTGGGGCCGCTGGCCGCCGCGCCCGACGCCGGATCGGCCGGCGCCACGACCAGTGCCGAAGACGAAGAGGCGTGCGAGAAGTCGCTGCGGTTGCCGTGGGGGCCGATCCAGACCTGCAAGGCAGCCGTGATCACGACGGCGGTCGCCACCACCGCGGCGGTCAGCTTCGCGGCCTGGTGGAGCCAGGGCTTCACCACGCAGTTCAACTTCGCGCAGGAGGGCTGGTTCGGGCCGGATACCTACTCGGGCGGCATGGACAAGCTCGGGCACTTCTTCGGGTTCTACGTCGGCACGCGGCTGGGCAGCGACGCACTCGCCTGGGCCCGGGTGCCGGCGGACGAGGCGATCTGGCTGTCCGCCGCCATCAACTTCGGCGTCGGATTCGGCATCGAGGTGCTCGACGCGATGTCGCGCGAAGGCGTCTACGGGTTCAGCTGGCAGGACCTCACGATGGACGCGCTGGGCATCGGCCTGGGCGTGCTGATGCAGTTCCGGCCCGAACTGGACCGTTACTTCGCCGTGCGCTGGCTGTATTCGCCGTCGGGCCGCCCGGACTCGTGGTACGACCATCAGATCTACCTGATCGCCTTTCGCCTGTCGGGGCCGTCGGCGATCGGCCGCGACAACCCGCTGCGGTATTTCGAGCTGCTGGCCGGCTATGGTGCCAAGGGATTCAACAGCGACTTCGACTACAGCCAGGGGGACACCCGGCAGCGGACCGTCTACCTGGGCATCGGACTGAACCTGACCGAGATCTTCGATCGGACGGTGTTCTCGGGCAGCTGGCGCGGCTCGCGCACGCAGCGCATCACCGACGGCATCCTGCGCTACGTGCAGGTGCCGGGCACCGCGGCCGCCGTGAGCCGCACGTGGCGACCGTGATCAGCGCCGTCGGCTGGCCATCCTGACGACGCCCGACAGCGCTTGGCCGGCGGCGACCCCGGACGCCAGCGGCTGGCCGTAGACGAGCCGCCATTCGCCGTCGGGTGCAACCGCCAGGTCCAGGCTGTCCGCGGTGGCGCCCTGCTCCTCGAGCAGTTCGGTCGTCCAGCCGTCCGCGCCGCGCGTCGCGACCCGGACCTGGCCGGTCGAGGACACGGAGGCCACCACGCGACCGGCCTCGCCCCCGTCGACGACCGCCACCCGAAACCCGACGTCGGGCACCGTCTCGACCACCTCGCTGCGCCACGTGCCGGCCGCGTCGTCTTCGGCCAGCCGCAGGGACGTGGTGGTCGCGGCGCCGAACGCAGGCCGGGACCACCACACGATCGCCGAGCGCGCGCGTGCGTCGAACAGCACCGGTGGCCCGTCACCGCGCGTCGGCGCCAGCGACTGGGTGTACAGGCGCGTCCAGCTCGCGGTGTCACGGAGCCACACAGCGGCCGACTGTCCGAGCTCGTCGGTCAGCGCCAGGCGGGAGCGCCCGGCGCTGTCGATCGCAAGCGAGCGTGGCCCGACCAGCCCGGCCAGTCCGGTCAGCTCGAACGACCAGCCCGTCGCCGTGCGCGTCGCCACCGCGATCGTCGGCGCGCCACTGCCGGCCGTGCGCCGGTAGGCGATCCGGGGGACACCCTCCACCGAGAGCACCAGCGCGGGCCCGTCGAAGCGCTGCACGCCGGTGCGCGCGTCCGCGTCGACCGCCGTGGCCACCCACTTGCCAGACGGGTTGCTGGCGTGGCGCAGGCCGGACCGCGTCAGGTAGGCGACGTGCACGACCCCGCTGCGGTCCACCGCGATCGCGCACTGCGCCAGCCCGTCGGCGTCGATCGTCAGCGGCGTGCGGCCCGGCCCCACCTGCAGGTAGTCGATTCCGCCGGCCAGGCGATTCAGGCACACGTGCACGTTGCCGCCCGTGTCGACCGCGACCGCCGGCAGGCGTCCGGGCGCGATCTCCTCGACGCGCCACGCGTCCGTGCCCGAGGAGGTTCCGATGCACACCTCATTGGAGTGCGCGGCCGCGCCGAAGCCGCTGTACGCGTAGATCCTGTAGCAGTAGCGCTGATCGGTCTGCAGGCCCCGGTCAGCGAACAGCAGACCCGAGGTCCGGCTGACCGCGGCACCGTTGCGCTGGACCTGGTAGGCGAGCCCGGAGCCCGCCGAGGTCCAGCTCAGGTCGGCCCCGTCCGTTCCCACGACCTTGACCGCCAGCACGATCGACTGCGGCGTCGCATCCGGGCCGTTGAGCCCGAGCAAGGTCACGGCGTCGCCGCAACCGGCGATCAGCGCCGCGGCAAACGCCGCAACCGTGGCGCCCGACGTGCTCGCGCGTGCCACGAGCCGGCCCAACCCCCGGGCGGCCGCCCCGGCCTTCGATCCGCGCGCTGCGCTCATCCTGTCTGCCACTCTCGACATGCCGGCATCGTACAGCCTGCGGGCGCCGCCCGCCGCCGCCGCGCCCGCGCCGTGACACCGGTTAGAATGCCCGCATGCAGATCCGCGTCAACGACGAAGCCCGTACCGTATCGCCCGGGGACACGCTGGCCGATCTGCTCGCGCGCATGGCGTTGGCCGACAAGCGCGTGGCCGTCGAGCGCAATGGCCAGATCGTGCCGCGCTCGCAGCACGCCCGCACCGCGCTGCACGACGGCGACCGGCTCGAGATCGTGGTCGCCGTGGGCGGCGGCTGAGCACGGCGACCGGGCAGCCCCCCATGAAGACGATGCGCCGCCGCACCCTTTTCGCAGCGCTGTCGATGCTGCTGCCGATGCTGCTGGCGGCCTGTGCCGGCCTGAGCGGGCGCGAGCCGGTCAACGTCTACGTGGTCGGCGTCGAGCCCCTGCCGGGCCAGGGCATGGAGGCCCGCTTCGCGGTCAAGTTGCGGGTGCAGAACCCCAACGACCAGCCGGTCGAATTCAACGGCGTGTTCGTGGAGCTCGACGTGCGCGGCTCGACGCTGGCCAGCGGCGTCAGCGACCAGGCCGGCACGGTGCCGCGCTTCGGCGAAACCGTCGTCACGGTGCCGGTCACCGTGCCCGCGACCGCGATGATTCGCCAGGTGCTCGGTCTGGCGACCGCAGCGCCCGGCGATCGCACCAAGGTCGACTACACGCTGCGCGGCAAGCTGGCCGGGCCGATGTTCAACAGCGTGAGCTTCGACTCCAAGGGCGAACTGCAGCTGCCCGGCAACGCCTCGGGCGCGGCCCGGTAGGCGCGGGTGCGGACAGACCCGATGAGCGCTCACACCGAACACGATCCGGCGCAGCACCGGCCCCCCGACGAGCCACAGGCCGATCCGCTGCGCATCGGGCAGCGGGTGTTCGCGTCGCGGCTGCTGATCGGCACGGGCAAGTACCGGGACTTCGAGCAGACCCGCGCCGCGGTCGAGGCCAGCGGCGCGCAGATCGTGACGGTCGCGATCCGCCGCACCAACATCGGCCAGAATGCCGGCGAGCCCAGCCTGCTCGAATACCTGCCGCCGTCGCGCTTCACGCTGCTGCCCAACACGGCGGGCTGCTACAGCGCGGAAGACGCAATCCGCACGCTGCGCCTGGCGCGAGAGCTGCTCGACGGGCACACGCTGGTCAAGCTCGAGGTCCTGGGCGACCCGCAGAACCTCTACCCCAACATGCCCGAGACGATCCGTGCGGCGCAAGTGCTGGTCGCGGAAGGCTTCGAGGTGATGGTCTACTGCAGCGATGATCCGATCCAGGCCCGCGTGCTCGAGTCGGTCGGCTGCGTCGCGGTGATGCCGCTCGCGTCGCTGATCGGCTCCGGAATGGGCATCCTGAACCCGTGGAACCTGCAGCTGATCCTGGAGAAGGCGCAGGTGCCCGTGATCGTCGACGCGGGGGTGGGCACCGCGTCGGACGCCGCGATCGCGATGGAGCTCGGCTGCGCCGGCGTGCTGATGAACACCGCGGTGGCCGCCGCGCGCGACCCCGTGCGAATGGCCGGGGCGATGCGCAAGGCCGTCGAGGCGGGCCGCGACGCGTTCCTGGCCGGGCGCATGCCGCGCAAGCTCTACGGCGCGGCCCCGTCCTCGCCGACCGGCGGCCTGATCGGTGCCAGCAGCAGCGGTGCCGGCGGCAGCAGCGCTGGCGGCGCCGCGGCGGGTCGCACCGCCTAGCGCCGCGCCGCGCACCCCCGCATCGATGCTGCCCCAGGCCTCGCGCCACATCCGCAGCTTCGTGATGCGCCGGGGCCACCTGTCGGACGGACAGCGGCTGGCGCACCAGACGCTGCTGCCGCGCTGGGGCATCGCCTACCAGGCGCAGCCGGCCGACTTCGACGCCGCGTTCGGCCGCCGGGCGCCGCGTGTGCTGGAGATCGGCTTCGGCATGGGCGACACCACGGCGAGGATCGCGCAGGAACATCCGCAGACCGACTTCGTCGGCGTCGAGGTCTACACGCCCGGGGTGGGCGCCCTGCTGCGCCAGATCGAGGCCCGCGGGCTGACCAACCTGCGCGTCGTGCAGCACGATGCCGTCGAGGTGCTGCGCGACATGATCGCGCCCGATTCGCTCGCCGGCGTCAACGTCTTCTTCCCGGACCCGTGGCCCAAGAAACGCCACCACAAGCGGCGGCTGATCCAGTCGGCGTTCGTGTCGCTGCTCGCCTCGCGCATCGAACCCGGCGGCTTCGTGCACTGCGCGACCGACTGGGAAGACTACGCGTGGCAGATGCTCGAGGTGCTGTCGGGCGAAGCACTGCTCGCCAACACCGCGCCGGGCTTCGCACAGCGCCCGGCGCACCGGCCCCCGACCAAGTTCGAGCAGCGCGGCCTGCGTCTGGGCCACGGTGTCTGGGACCTGTTGTTCAACCGTCGCACGATGGAGGAGACACCACGATGAAGGTTTACCTGATCACGGGCGGCGGCACCGGGATGGGCGCGGCCACCGCGCTGCGGCTGTCGGCGCCGGACGTCGCCGTCGCCATCAACTACAGCCGCAGCGCCGACGCGGCGCGCGCCACCGCGACCGATTGCGAGGCACGCGGCGCGCGCACGCTGCTGCTGCAGGGCGACGTGTCGCAGGACGCCGATTGCCGCCGGATGGCCGAGCAGGTCGGGCAGGTCTTCGGGCGGCTCGACGGGCTGGTGAACAACGCCGGCATCACGCGCTTCCGGCCCGCGGGCGACCTGGAGGCCGTCAGCGCGGACGACTTCCACGCGATCTACGCAGTCAACGTGGTCGGCGCGTTCCAGATGGCACGCGCCTGTGCCGCGATGCTGCGCGCCGCCCACGGCGCGATCGTCAACGTCTCGTCGTCGTCCGCGCTGGACGGCACCGGCTCGTCGCTGGCCTACAGCGCCAGCAAGTCGGCGCTGAACAACCTGACGCTGACGCTGGCGCGGGCGCTGGCGCCCGAGGTCCGGGTCAATGCGGTCTGCCCCGGTTTCGTCGAGACCGACTGGCACGTGCGCGGGCTGGGCGCCGAGCGCTTCGAGGCCGTGCGCAAGATGGTCACGCAGATGACCGCGCTGCACTCGACGCTGTCGGCCGACGACGTTGCGCAGTCGATCGTGTGGATGCTGTCGCAGCCCAACATGACCGGGCAGTGGTCGCTGCTGGATTCCGGCCGCGCGCTGGGCGCCGGCGTGAAGCTGATGGAACGCAAACCCTGACCACCGCCACGCACGCAGGAGACCCGCCATGCGATTCGCAAACATCACACTGGCCGCTGCAGGTGCCGCGCTGCTGGTGCTGCTGGGCGCCGCCCCGGCCGACTCGCGCGCCCAGACGCTGCGCTGGGCCTCGCAGGGCGACCCGCAGACGATGGACCCGCACTCGCAGAACGAGCTGCTGACCAACTC
>CAYGZN010000028.1:0-14837 GCA_964354355.1 uncultured Burkholderiaceae bacterium
GCGTTCACGTCGCCCGTTGGCGGCGTATTGCCGCAAGTGCAGTGCCCGCTGGGACGTCGACCCCGGTATCTGAAGGGAATGTGCAGGGCCCGTGCGGCCCGTTTCCCGACACACAGTCCGCGTCCGGTGGCGGCATGGCCCGCTGTAGGCGGCATGACCCGCTGTCGGGCGCGTGGCCCGCTGTTGGGCGCATGGCCGACTTGCCAGACGGCCCCGTTCCGGCATATAAGCTTGACCGTTCCTGCGAGCCGGCGACCCGTCCGGGCGCATGGGCAGCATACAACGAGAGGCGGACGGAGACAGATGGCGGAGAATGCGGACGCGTTGCTCAGCGTGCGCGGTGTCAGCGTGCGGTTCGGCGGCATCGTGGCGCTCGACCAGGTCAGCTTCGACGTGGCCCGCGGCGGTGTGTGCGGGCTGATCGGTCCCAACGGCGCCGGCAAGACCACGCTGTTCAACTGCCTGAGCCGCCTGTACCAGTACCAGCAGGGCGACATCCTGTTCGAGGGGCGCTCGATCACCGCGACGCCGACCCACGAGGTCGCGCGCCTGGGCATCGGTCGCACCTTCCAGAACCTGGCGATGTTCCGCACCATGCCGGTCCGCGAGAACGTGATGGTCGGCGCGCACTGCCGCTCGTCGTCGGGCTTCGTGTCCAGCGCGCTGCGCCTGCCGCGGGTGGGTGCCGAGGAAGGGCGCCTGCGTGCGCGCGCCGGCGAGATCATGGATTACCTCGGCCTGGCCCCGGTTGCGGACCGCCCCGTTGCGGACCTGCCGTTCGGCACGCAAAAGCGCGTCGAGCTGGGCCGCGCGCTGGCGGCGGACCCCAAGCTGCTGCTGCTCGACGAGCCGGCAGCGGGCCTGAACCACGAGGAGCTCGACGACCTGGCCAAGCTGATCCGTGACATCCGCGATCGGCTGGGCATCACCGTGCTGCTGGTCGAGCACCACATGAGCCTGGTGATGAGCGTGTCCGACCACATCGTCGCGCTGAACTTCGGGCGCAAGATCGCCGAGGGGTCGCCGGCGCACATCCAGAGCCACCCGGACGTCATCGAAGCGTATCTGGGCGCGCCCGCCCATGCCTAAGCTGCTCGAGGTCAGCAAGCTGTGCGCGTCGTACGGCGCGACGCAGGTGCTGTACGACGTCGACTTCTCGCTCGAAGCCGGGCACATCACGGCGATCCTGGGCGCCAACGGCGCGGGCAAGACCACCACGCTGCGCGCGCTGTGCCAGACGGTCCGCACCAGCGGCAGCATCCAGTTCGAGGGGCAGCAGCTGGTGGGCAAGGCGACCGAGTCGGTGGTGCGCCTGGGCGTGGCGCACGTGCCCGACGGCCGCGGCACCTTCACGGCGCTGTCGGTCGAGGAGAACCTGCGGCTGGGCGCCTACGCACGCAAGGACCGGGCCGGAGTCGCCACCGACATGGAGAAGATGTACCAGCGCTTTCCGCGTCTGAAGGAGCGGCGCCACCAGCAGGCGGGCACGCTGTCGGGCGGCGAGCAGCAGATGCTGGCGATCAGCCGCGCGCTGATGCTGAGTCCGCGGCTGCTGCTGCTGGACGAGCCGTCGTTCGGGCTGGCGCCGCTGATCGTCGCCGAGATCTTCCGGATCATGCGCACGATCAACCAGGAGGACAAGGTCAGCATGCTGCTGGTCGAGCAGAACGCCAGCCTGGCGCTGGACCTGGCCGACCACGCCTACCTGCTGGAGACCGGGCGCGTCGCGCTGTCGGGCCCCAGCGCCAAGATCAAGAGCGACGAGTCGGTGCGTCGCGCGTACCTCGGCTATTGAGAGACACGTCGCGCATGGAAGCCTTCCTGCAGCAGATCTTCTCGGGACTCGCCAACGGCGGCATCTACGCGTCGGTGGCGCTGGCGCTGGTGATGATCTACCAGTCGACCCACCACATCAATTTTGCGCAGGGCGAGATGGCGACCTTCAGCACCTTCATCGCCTGGGCGCTGATGCAGGCCGGCTGGCCGTACTGGGCGGCGTTCTTCGTGACGATCGCGATCTCGTTCGCCGGCGGGCTGCTGATCCAGCGGATCATCCTCAAGCCGGTCGAGAAGGCGCCCGTGCTGACGAACGTGATCGTGTTCATCGGCCTGCTGGTGATCTTCAACGCGCTGGCCGGGTGGATCTTCGAGCACACGATCAAGGCGTTCCCCAGCCCCTTTCCGAAGGACACGATCCTTCAGACGCGGTACTTCAATGCGCACGACTTCGGCTCGATCGGCGTCATGCTGTGCGTGCTGATGGCGCTGTACGCGTTCCTGCGGTTCACCCCGGTCGGTCTGGCCATGCGCGCGGCGGCGCAGAACCCGGACTCGGCGCGGCTGGTCGGCATCCGCGTGTCGTGGATGCTGGCGATGGGCTGGGGGCTGGCCGCGGCGATCGGTGCGGTGGCGGGCATGATGATCGCGCCCGTGGTCTACCTGGACCCGAACATGATGTCGGGCATCCTGCTCTACGGCTTCGCCGCCGCGCTGCTGGGCGGCATCGACAACCCCTGGGGCGCGGTGATCGGCGGATTCATCGTGGGCGTGCTCGAGAACCTGCTCGGCGCCTACGTGATCGGCACCGAGCTGAAGCTGACCGTTGCGCTGGTGCTGATCGTGGGCACGCTGACCCTCAAGCCCAACGGGCTGTTCGGCAAGGTCGTGGTGACGCGGGTATGAACAACGCCGATCGCAAGTGGCTGTGGATCTGGGGCGCGGTCGTGCTGGTTGCGCTGGTCGTGCTGCCGTTCCTCGTCAAGAACTACCGCGTCTTCCAGTTCAACCTGGTGCTGGTCTACGCCATCGCCGTGCTGGGCCTGAACGTGCTGACCGGCTACAACGGCCAGATCTCGCTCGGCCACGGCGCGTTCTACGCGATCGGCGCCTACGTGGCTGCGGTGCTGATGGACCGTGCCGGCATCCCGTATTGGGCCACGCTGCCGGTTGCGGGGCTGGTGTGCTTCGTGCTGGGGTTCCTGATGGGCTTCCCGGCGCTGCGGCTCGAGGGCCACTACCTGGCGCTGGCCACCTTCGCGCTGGCGCTTGCGGTCCCGCAGTTGCTCAAGTTCAAGAAGATCGAGGGATGGACCGGCGGGGTGCAGGGCATCGTGCTCAACAAGCCCGACCCGCCGTTCACCTTCAGCCTGTTCGGCCAGCCGCTGAACCCCGATCGCTGGCTGTACTTCTTTACGCTGCTCGTGGCGGTGATCATGTTCCTGCTGGCGTGGAACCTGCTTCGGGGCCGCGTCGGTCGCGCGCTGATCGCGATCCGCGACCATCCGATTGCCGCCACCGCGATGGGCATCAACCTGCCGATGTTCAAGTCGCTGACCTTCGGAGTGTCCGCCGCGTTCACCGGGGTCGCCGGCGCGCTGGGCGCGGTGGTCGTCGCGTTCGTTTCCCCCGACAGCTTCACGGTCTTTTTGTCGATCACGTTCCTGGTCGGGGTCGTCATCGGTGGCCTGGCGTCGATCCCCGGGGCCATTTTCGGCGCGATCTTCATCCAGTTCGTGCCGAACATCGCCGACCAGATCTCCAAGTCGGCGCCCTGGGCGATCTACGGCGTCTTCCTGATCGGCTTCATGTACTTGATGCCGACCGGCGTGATGGGCATGATCCACACCGTGCGCGCACGACTGCGGCGAGGGGCCGCCCGGCCCTCGGGTCAACGGTAGGGCGCAACGCCCGTTTGTTCGTACACCCTTTCTGGAGGAGACAGTCCATCATGAAACTCAAGCATCTCGGTCTGGCCGTTGCGGCAATGGCCGCTGCGACGATCGGCAACGCGGCGCTCGCGCAGAAGAAGTACGACCCGGGCGCGACCGACAAGGAGATCAAGGTCGGCAACATCATGCCGTACTCCGGCCCCGCGTCGGCCTACGGTGCGATAGGCAAGGCGATCGGCGCGTATTTCGACAAGGTCAACGCCGAAGGCGGCATCAACGGCCGGATGGTCAAGTACGTCTCGCTCGATGACGGGTACAACCCCGCCAAGACCGTCGAGCAGGCGCGCAAGCTGGTCGAGGAAGACGAGGTGCTGCTGCTGTTCCAGACGCTGGGCACGCCGCCGAACTCGGCCATCCACAAGTACATGAACAGCAAGAAGGTGCCGCAGCTGTTCGTGGCCACCGGGGCCACCAAGTGGGGCGATCCCAAGGGATTCCCCTGGACGATGGGCTGGCAGCCCAACTACCAGTCCGAGGCGAAGATCTACGCGGCGCACATCCTCGAGACCAAGCCCAACGCCAAGATCGCGGTCCTGTACCAGAACGACGACTACGGCAAGGACTACCTGAAGGGCTTCGAGGACGGGCTCGGCGACAAGGCCAAGACGATGATCGTCTCCAAGCTGTCGTACGAGGTGACCGATCCGACCGTCGACAGCCAGATGGTGTCGCTGAAGGCGTCGGGCGCCGACACGTTCTTCAACATCACCACGCCCAAGTTCGCGGCGCAGGCGATCAAGAAGGCCGCGGAGATCGGCTGGAAACCGGCGCACTACCTGAACAGCGTGTCGAACGCGGTTGGGGCCGTGCTGACGCCCGCCGGCATCGACAACTCGATCGGGATCATCACCGCCGGCTACATCAAGGACCCGACCGACCCGCAGTTCCAGAAGGGCAAGGAGTACGACGACTGGGTGGCGTGGATGAAGAAGTACAACGCCAGCGCGGACATGAAGGACAACTTCAACGTCTACGGGTACACGGTCGCGCAGACCCTGGTGCAGGTGCTCAAGCAGGCGGGGGACAACCTGACCCGCGAGAACGTAATGAAGCAGGCGGCCAGCCTGGACATGACGCTGCCGATGCTGCTGCCCGGCGTCAACGTCAAGACCGGGCCCGACGACTTCTACCCGATCGAGCGTGAACAGTTGATGAAGTTTAACGGCAAGACCTGGGAGCTGTTCGGCAAGGTGTACGGCCGCTGACCCGAGCGGTTTTCACCCGGGCCCGCGCGACGCCTCGCGCGGGCCTTTTTGCATCTCCAGCCTGCTTCGCGCGACGATGACCGAACTCGACGACCCCCAGGTGACGATCCCGGACCTGCTGGCCAGTCACGCCCGCTTCTTCCCCGACAAGGAGGCGGTGGTGTGCGGCAGCGTGCGCCGCACCTGGGGCGACTTCGACCGCAACCAGAACCGGGTCGCGCACGCGCTGCGGGCCGCGGGCCTGGCACACGGCGACAAGGTCGCGGTGCTGATGCGCAACTGCGTGCAGATGCTGGAGGTCGTGTTCGGCATCGTGCGCGCCGGCGGCTGTGCGGTGCCCCTGTCCGGCCTGCTGACCGGCCCGCAGCTGGCGGCGCTGATCAGCGACAGCGGTGCCCGCCTCGTGTTCGCGACCGCGGATTTCCGCGCCAAGGTCGGCCCGCACCGCGCGGAGGCGCCGGGCGTGGCGCCGGGACGGTGGATTGCCGTGGATCCCGTGGATCCAGTGGATACCGTGGAGTCCGCGGGCCCCGCGAGTGCCCCGGCGGGTTCGGCCACGTGGCTGCCCTTCGACGCGTTCGTCGCCAGTGCCGCCGACACCCACCCGCCGGTGCGCCACGCGCAGACCGACGACTTCAACATCATCTACAGCTCGGGCACCACCGGCCTGCCCAAGGGCATCGTGCAGACCCACCGCGCGCGGCTGCACTGGGCGTTCTCCAACGCGATCGAGATGGGGTTTCGCGACACCAGCCGCGCGCTGACCACCACGTCGCTGTACTCCAACGGCACGTGGCTGATGATGCTGCCGGTGCTGTTTGCCGGCGGCACGCTGGTGGCGATGCCCGCGTTCGACACCCGGGGCTTCCTCGATGCGGTGGCGCGCGAGCGGATCACGCACACCTTCATGGTGCCCGCGCAGTTCATCGCGGTGCTCGGTGACCCGGCCCTCGAGACGGCCGACACCTCGAGCCTGCAGACGATCCTGTGCGCCGGCTCACCGCTGCGGCGCGACACCAAGCGCGCGGTCATCGAGCGCTTCGGCCCGAAGCTGATCGAGCTGTACGGCTTCTCCGAGGGCTTTGCGACGATGCTCAAGCCGCACCACCCCGCGTCCAAGTTCGACACCGTCGGCACGCCGGTGCTCGGCTTCGAGATCCGCATCCTCGACGACGACGGCCGCGAGCTGCCGCGCGGCGAGGTCGGCGAGATCGCCGGCTACGGCGCCGGCATGATGAAGGGCTATCACGGCCGCCCCGAGGAGACGGCGAAGCTCGTGTGGCGTGACGAGCGCGGCCGCACCTTCATCCGCTCGGGCGACGTCGGACGGCTCGACGCCGATGGCTTCCTGTCGATCGTCGACCGCAAGAAGGACATGATCATCAGCGGCGGCTTCAACGTCTTTCCGAAGGACATCGAGGAGATCGTCGCGCAGCACGACGCGGTGCTCGACGTGACCGTCATCGGCATCCCGCATGACAAGTGGGGCGAGACGCCGATCGCGCTGGTCATCCGCAAGCCCGGCGCGACCCGCTCCGAAGCCGACATCGCCGCCTGGTCGAATGATCGCCTCGCCAAGCACCAGCGCCTGGCGGCCGTTGAGTTTCGCACTGAGTTTCCGAGGAACGCGCTGGGCAAGGTGCTCAAGAAAGACCTGCGCGCCCCCTACTGGCAAGCAGCCGGCCGCGCGATCTGACGGGGCTGACCGCTTCGCGGACCGCCACCTCGCAGCGGCCCACCGATCCGGCCGAGCGAAGCGACTGGCCCACGCGGCGGGCTACCGAAGGAGCGGCGGGTATCCATCGGCCTGGCGAAGCCGGGCCGATGGATAGGGCCCGATGTCCGAGCGACGCCGCAGGCGGCGCGAGTTTCGGGCCCGGCCCACCGTGACGAGGTAGACGCCGGAAGCCCGAAGGGCCGTGGGCCTTGGAGCGCAGCACGGCCGGATCGGTGGGCCGCTGCAGCGTGTGCAGCACCCGAACCAGCCAGCCCCGTCAGATTGCGCGGCTGGCCCCCGCCGCCCGTTCGGCGATCGTGATCCGGTGCAGCAGCCGTCGGTGTCCCTCGTAGCCGCCGGTTGCGCGATGGATCACGCAGCGGTTGTCCCACATCGTCAGCATCGCCGGCGACCAGCAGTGGCGATAGACGAACTCGGGGCGCACCTGGTGCTCGAACAGCTCGAGCAGGATCGGCGTGGCCTCGCGCTCGTCCATGCCGTCGATGCCGATCGTGTAGCCGGGGCTCACGAACAGGGCCTTGCGCCCGGTTTCGGGATGCACGCGCGCGATCGGGTGCAGCCGGGTCTTCAACGCGCTGTCGCCGAAGCGGATCGCCATCGAGCGGCCCCGGTCCTGCTCGCCGTACAAGCCGTCGCGTGCGTAGCCGCGCCGGGCCGAGTGCACGCCCAGGCGTCCGTCGAGCCGCTGCTTCAGGCGTGCCGGCAGCGCGTCCCAGGCCGCGTACTGGTCCGCGAACAGCGTGTCGCCGCCGACCGGCGGGATCACCGCGCCGTACAGCACGGTCCCGGCCGGTGGCGACGGCAGGAAGCTCCAGTCGGAGTGCCACGACTCGGCGAAGATCCGGGTGCGCTCGTCGGCCTCGCGCTTGACCTCGACGACGTGCGGGTGGCCCGCAATCGGGGCGATGTAGGGGTCCTCGCCATTGGGGCCCATGTACAGCGCAAAGCGCTCGAGGTCCTCGAGGGTCATCGGCTGGTCGGCGAACGCCAGCACCTGGTGCTCGAGCCACGCGCCGCGGATCGCGGCGACCTGCTGCGGCGACAGCGGCTGCGTCAGGTCGACGCCGCGCACGACGGCGCCGCACGTCGCGGTGCCGGGTTCGATCGTCAGGGCCATGGCAGTGTGCTCCTTGTCTCGGCTCGAGTGGAAGTGGCCGGCGTGCCGAGGGTCAGTCCAGCGGCACGCACGGTGCGGTGCCCTGCACGACGATGCCGCCGCGATCGCCGACCGTCAGGCTGCCGTAACGCTGCGCGAACACCGGCGGCAGCGGGCGGGCGCCCGGGCACGCCAGCCACAGCCGCAGCAGGTGGCGGCGACGCTGCGGCTCGGGCCAGTCCTCGAAGCCGTTGCGGTCGTGCAGCATCGCGTGGTTGTGCACGAACTGCATGTCGCCCGGCTCGAACTGCATCTGCAGGTGCAGCGCCGGGTCGTTGGCCAGCGAATCGAACAGGTCCAGCGCCTCGACGTGCGCGGGGCTCAGCCGCGGCGCATCGGCGAACCGCTGCGCGCTGTCCAGGTACTGCCGCTGGTAGATCGTGGTGAGCCTGCCCTCGTGCCAGTTGAACACCGGGATCTCGAAGTACGGTTTCATGCCGGGCGGCACCTCGCCGCGCCGGTCGGTCGCCAGCGGCTCGAACAGCAGCCGCGCCAGGTCGGGTCGGCGCCGGCGCATCTCGTTGTAGACCGTCACGGAGCTGACCAGCAGCGACTCGCCGCCACGGTGGGCGCCGCGCAGGCACAGCAGTGCGACCACGTCGCACGAGTCGGTGTGGAAGGTCTGCCGCTCGCGGGTCTGGTAGATGCGAACGTTGGGATCGCTGCTGCTCAGGCCCTCGTCGCGCACGTGGCCCAGCAGGTGCCCGGCCGCATTCTGCGAGCGGGCGTTGCCCAGGTGCGCGCCCAGCCCGATGAAGGCCAGCGCGCAGTCGCGCTCGCCCCAGCGCTGCACCGGCAGCCCGCGAACCAGCACGAAGCCCCGTCCGTCGAGCAGTTCGCGGCGAACCTGCTGCAGCCGGCCGGCCAGCCGCGGCAGCGGGAACCCGTCGGCCCGCAGCGGGGCCGGCCCGCGCGGGTTCGCCTGCCAGGCGCGCAGCGCCGCGTGCACTTCATCCAGGTCGGCGTCGTCGAGCCGGACGATCCAGTCGTCGCGCGCCGCCATCTGCGGGCCGTACCAGGCCGCGGCGATCCGCTGCTCGGGGGGCAGTTCGTCTATGCTCATGGGATCTTCGAAGGCGAGACGACATGATGACACTGCTCGAGGGAATCCGGGTGCTGGATTTCGGCCGCTTCATCGCCGGTCCGTACTGCGCCGCGCTGCTCGGGGACCACGGCGCCGACGTGGTCCGAATCGAGCGGCCCGAGGGCGCCGAGGACCGCTACCTGCTGCCGGTGACCGACGACGGCGAGGGCGCGACCTTCCTGCAGATGAACCGCAACAAGCGGTCGCTGGCGCTCGACCCGGGCCACCCGCAGGGCCGTCGCATCGTGCAGCGACTGGTGCGCGACGCCGACGTGATCGTGGCCAACCTGCCGCCGCAGACGCTCAAGCGAATGGGGCTCGACTGGGACACCGTGTCGGCGCTGAACCCGCGGATCGTGCTGACGGCCCCGACCGCGTTCGGCACCGTCGGGCCCTACGCCGACCGGGTCGGCTTCGACTCGGTGGGCCAGGCGATGAGCGGCGCGATGTTCATGTCGGGCCTGCCGGACGCACCCTCGCGTGCCGCGGTTCCGTACATCGACTTCCACACCGCGATGGCGGGCGCCTTCGGCACGATGGCCGCGCTGCTGGCGCGCGAACGTACCGGGCGCGGCCAGAAGGTCGAGCCGTCGCTGCTGCGCAGCGGCATCATCCACGCGAACACGCTGCTGATGGAGCAGGCGCTGCGCAAGCCCGATCGCGTGCCGATCGGCAACCGCAGCTTCGCGGCCGGGCCGGTCGACGTCTTTCGGGCGCGCGACGGCTGGATCATCGTGCACGCGATCGGCGCGTCGATGTTCGAGCGCTGGTGCCAGCTGGTCGGGCGTCCCGAGCTTCGCGACGACCCGCGCTTCGCCGACGACCTGCTGCGCGGCGATCACGGCGCGGAACTGAGCGGGATCATGGCCGACTGGTGCGCGCGCCGCACGGTGGCACAGGCCTTGGACGAGATGGCGGCCGTCAAGCTGCCGGGCGCACCGGTGCTGTCGCCGCAGCAGGCGCTGGACGACCCGCACATCCGCGAGGCGGGCCTGCTGCAGCCGATGACCTACCCGGGCCTTGCCGGTACGTTCCCGCTCGCCGCGCACCCGGCCGAGCTCAGCGAGACGCCGGCCTCGTATCGACGCCCGCCGCCGCGGCTGGGCGAGCACAGCGCCGAGGTGCTGGGCGAGATCGGCCTGAGTGGCGAGGAGATCAGCGCGCTGGTCGCGCAGGGCGTCGTCGGGGTTGCGGGCTGATGCAGCACGACGGCGACGCCGCAACCCCCAGCGACCGCACGTCGCGCACCGACGACGAGCGTGTCGAGCAGGTGCTGCTGCTGCCCCCGCCCGAGCACCTGATCCGCTTCTTTCCGATCCAGGGCTCCCGCATCGAATCGCTCGTCGAGCTCACCCGCCGGCGCGTGCGCGACATCGTCGCCGGGCGCGACGACCGGCTGCTGGTGGTGATCGGGCCGTGCTCGATCCACGAGCCGTCCAGTGCGCTGGAGTACGCGCAGCGCCTGGCCGGGCAGCGCGAACGGCTGGCCGACCGGCTCGAGGTCGTGATGCGCGTGTACTTCGAGAAGCCGCGGACCACCGTCGGCTGGAAGGGCCTGATCAACGATCCGCACCTGGACGAGAGCTACCGGATCAACGAGGGGCTGCGCATCGCGCGCCAGGTGCTGGTCGACGTCAACGGGTTGGGCGTGCCCGCCGGCAGCGAGCTGCTCGACACCATCTCGCCGCAGTACGTCAGCGACCTGGTCGCCTGGGGCGCGATCGGTGCGCGCACCACCGAGAGCCAGGTCCATCGTGAACTGGCCTCGGGCTCCTCGGCGCCGATCGGCTTCAAGAACGGCACCGACGGCAACGTGAAGATCGCCATCGACGCGATCCTGGCCGCAATGAGCCCGCACAGCTTCCTCGGCGTTCACAAGAACGGCCAGATCGCGATGGTGCGCACGCGGGGCAACCCGGACGGCCACGTGATCCTGCGCGGGGGCCAGGCGCCCAACTACGATGCCGGCAGCGTCGCCGCCGCGTGCGAGGCGCTCGAGCGCGCCGGCCTGGGCGCGCGGCTGATGGTCGACTGCTCGCACGCCAACAGCGGCAAGCAGGCGCAGCGCCAGCTCGAGGTGGCCGCCGACCTCGCCCGGCAGGTGGCCGACGGCAGCCGCCGCATCTTCGGGGTGATGGTCGAGAGCCACCTGGTCGCGGGCGCGCAGCCGTTCGTGCCCGGGCGCGACGACCCCGCCCGGCTCGTGCGCGGCCAGAGCATCACCGACGCCTGTCTGGGCTGGGACGATTCGGTCGACGTGCTGGTGCGGCTCGCCGACGCGGTCACCCGGCGGCGCGCGCGGCGCTGAGCGTCTGCCAGGCCGACGCGGCGCGCTGCGTGCGCACGGCCTCGGCCACGCCCAGGATCTTCACGTCGCGCTGCCAGCGCTGGCAGGCCGCGTCGTTCGCGTCGCCCGCCTGCCAGTGTGCGCCGGCCTCGGCGACGCGCTGGCGCACGCTCGTCGTCGCGCCGGCCAGCAGCAGGTGGGTGTGCGGCGCGCCCGCGTCCAGCGCCGCGGCCGCCTGCAGTCCGGCCAGCGATGCGAGCGTCGCCTCGACGAAGGGCCGGGGCCAGCCGCGGTGGCGTGCCTCGCGCACCAGGTAGCCCAGCAGCGCGGCCTGCACGTGGATGTCCTCGACCGTCCGGAACGGCTTCAGGTAGCGGCTGTATCCGTCGCCCTCGAGCAGTTCCGACTCGGCAAGCCGCACGCGGTCCAGCCGAACGCGGGCGTGCGGCATCTCGGGCACGAACGACAGGTCCGCGACCGGTTCGATCGTCACGCCGGCTCGCTCGACCGGCACGCGCGCGACCCGCAGGTGCGCCCGCCCGGCGCTGCCCGCGGCGATCGGCGCGGGCACGCCTGTCGCCGCGGTCGCGTCGCCCGGCACGACCGCCACCACCAGCAGCGCCGTGCTGTCGGGGCCGAGCGTCGCCCAGCGCTTCTCGCCGTCGATCTGCCAGCCGCCGTCGACCGGGCGCAGCGTCGTGCGGATGTCGCGCGGACGGTTGCCTGCAGCCTCGGTGGCGCACAGCGCGGCGACCACCGGATCCGCGGCGCCGCCCAGCCCCGGCACCAGCGCGCGCAGCGCGAACTGGTAGCCGCTGGCGAACGCCCACGCGATGCGGTCGGCCTGGAAGCCGCCCGCGACGGCCGCCTCGAACGGGTCCGGCCAGCCCGCCTGCAACGGCCCCAGCGTGGCGTGCCAGTTCGCCAAGGTGTCGGCCGGCGCGTGGCGCGGGTCGCCGGTCAGGAGATAATCGAGCAGTTCGATCCGCATGGTGACACCGTCTGCCGGCGCATGGATGAGTACTGACCCGACTATACCGACTCCGCGGCGCGCGCTGCCGGCGATCACGCTCGGCCCGCTCGGGCATGCGCGCGGCACGGTGAAGCTGCCCGGCTCCAAGAGCATCTCGAACCGCGTGCTGCTGCTGGCTGCGCTGTCGCGCGGCGTGACGTCGGTGCGCGACCTGCTCGACTCCGACGACACGCGCGTGATGCTCGATGCGCTGCGCACGCTCGGCGTTTCGTGGCAGCGACTGCAGCGCGACGGTGCGCCGACCGACGACTACCTGATCGAGGGCTGCGACGGCCAGTTCCCGGTGCGCGAGGCCGACCTGTTCATGGGCAACGCCGGCACGGCGATCCGGCCGCTGACCGCGGCGCTGTCGCTGCAGCGCGGGCGCTACACGCTCAAGGGGGTGCCCCGGATGCACGAGCGCCCGATCGGGGACCTGGTCGACGGCCTGGCGCAGATCGGCGCGCGCATCACGTACCTGGGCCGGCCGGGGTATCCGCCGTTGCGCGTCGAACCGGCCGACGTGCGCATCGACGTACCGATCCGCGTGCGCGGCGACGTCTCGAGCCAATTCCTGACCGCGCTGCTGCTGGCGCTGCCGCGGCTGCCCGCCGCATCGGGCCGGATCCGCATCGAGGTGGTCGGCGAGCTGATCTCCAGGCCGTACGTCCAGATCACGCTCAGCCTGCTCGAGCGCTTCGGCATCGCCGTCGAGCGCGAGGGCTGGTCGGCGTTCACGCTGGCGGCCGGTGTCCCGTACCTGAGTCCCGGCGAGGTCTTCGTCGAGGGCGACGCGTCGTCGGCGTCGTACTTCCTGGCCGCCGGCGCGATCGGCGGCGGGCCGGTGCGCGTCGAAGGCGTGGGTCGATCCAGCATCCAGGGCGACGTGCGCTTTGCGGAAGTGCTGGCGCGGATGGGTGCGCGCGTCGCGATGCACGACAACGCGATCGAGGTCCACGGCGTCGACGATCCGCACGGCCGGCTGCGCGCGATCGAGCTCGACTGCAACCCCATCCCGGACGCCGCGATGACGCTGGCCGTCGCGGCGCTGTTTGCGCGCGGCACGACCACGCTGTCGAACATCGGCAGCTGGCGGGTCAAGGAAACCGACCGGATTGCCGCGATGGCCACCGAATTGCGCAAGCTCGGCGCCAGCGTCGAGGCGGGCGACGACAGCCTGCGCGTGACGCCGCCAGTGCACTGGATTTCGCCGCCCGAGGGCATCGACACGTACGACGACCACCGGATGGCGATGTGCTTCTCGCTGGCCGCGTTCGGGCCGGTCGCGGTGCGCATCAACGACCCGGGTTGCGTCGCGAAGACGTTTCCCGAGTACTTCCGGGTGTTCGAATCGATCACCGGGCAGGGCCGGGCTTAGACCACCACGAATCGCCCGATGCATTGGCATCCACCCCCAGGTACCAGGATCCACTCCCATGTACTACGAACCCGCAGGCACGCCGCACGGCCTGCCCCACGACCCCTTCAAGTCCTGCGTGGTGCCGCGGCCGATCGGCTGGATCTCGACGGTGGACGCGCAGGGACGGCACAACCTCGCGCCCTACAGCCAGTTCCAGAACGTCAGCTTCGATCCGCCGATCGTGATGTTCTCGGCCAACCAGGACACGAAGGGCAACCGGAAGAACTCGGTGGACAACGCCGAACGGACCGGCGAGTTCGTGTGGAACATGGCCACGTACGCGCTTCGCGAGGCGGTCAACATCACCGGCGAGGAACTGCCGGCCGGTGTCGACGAGTTCGAGCGCGCGGGGCTCACCAAGGCGGCCTCGCGGCGGGTCAGGCCGATGCGCGTGGCCGAGTCGCCGATCCAGTTCGAGTGCGTGTACCTGAACACGCTGCGCTTCCCGGGCACGCCGCCGATGGGCAGCGCCGACGTGGTGTTCGGGCGCGTGGTCGCGATCCACATCGCCGACGAGATCATCGACGCCCGCGGCAGGGTCGACGTGCTGAAGGCCCGGCCGATCGCGCGGCTGGGCTACTACGACTACACCTGGGTGCAGGACACGTTCCGGATGGTCATCCCCGGCAACGACAGGGCGCTGCTCGCGGGGCTCGAAGGCTCGGCCGACAAGGCCCGGGGCGCAGTCTGAGCGTGCGGGTCGGGCACATGGGCGCACGCACGCTCGGGCTGCCGCGCTGATGCTCTGGCGCCTGCTCGCGGCCGCCTGCGTGGCCCTCGGGTTGATCGGCGTGGTGGTGCCGGGGCTGCCCACCGTGCCGTTCCTGCTGGTGGCTGCGTGGGCAGGCGGCCGCGGCTGGCCGCGCCTGGAAACGTGGCTGCTGGATCACCCGCGGCACGGCCCGGCGATCCGGCGCTGGCGAGACCGCGGCGCCGTGCCGCGGCGGGCGAAGTGGGCCGCATCGGCGACGATGGCCTTCAGTGCGGTGCTGATCGGGTTGTCCGCGGCCCCGGTGTGGCTGAAGGCGGGAGTGCCCGCACTGATGGCCGCAGTGGCGGTCTGGCTCTGGCGGCGCCCCGAAGTCTGAACGTGCACGATCCGGGATCGGCGCCGCCCCGCGAATGACCGATGGTGGCGGGCTCCCGGCAGGCTCAGCCACCCTCGCGCACGACGCGGCAGGATTCGATGTCGAACGGCACGGTCCCG
>CAYGZN010000029.1:0-10479 GCA_964354355.1 uncultured Burkholderiaceae bacterium
AACAGATCGAGGAGACGCCGCCGCTGCTGCTTCGGCTGTTGCTGCCGGTGCCGCTGCGCACCGAGGGCCCGAAATCGGTGGTCGGCGACCAGGCGACGTGCGTGTACGAGGGCGGACACCTGCTGAAGCGCGTGACCCGGATCGACCCCTGCCGGCACTACGGGTTCGAGGTCGCCGAGCAGAACCTCGCGCTCGGCGGCGGGCTGGTGCTGTCGGGCGGCAGCTACACGCTGAGTCAGCGCCAAGGCGGCCGCACCGAAGTCGCGGTCACGACGCGGTACCTGAGCCGCCGGCGCCCCGGCTGGCTGTGGCGGCCGATCGAGGCCACGGTCTGCCACGTGTTCCACCGCCACCTGCTGCGTGCGATGCGGCGCAAGGTCGAGGCGCGCTGAGCGGCCCGTCCCCGTCACTGCCAGCGTCATCGCCATCAGTGGGGCGGCGGCGCGGCTTAGTGGATCAGGGTCGTCAGCACCAGCAGCGCGACACATGCCGAACCCATCCGGATCATCGCGGTTGCCTTGCCGCTTCGAAGATCAGACCTCGCATCCTGTCCGCGATGCGCCGGGCCTGCGCGTCGCCGAGCTTGTGCTGATCGTAGAGCAGGTTCAGGTCCATGGCGCCCCCATAGCCCGTGGCGGTGACGCAGGTCGGGTGCTGCGCGGGTGGCGAGACGAGAAATGCCAACGCGCTCACGCGCGCACCGCTGGCCAGCACGATCGGATCGATCCGGCCGATGTTCGTCAGCATCGACGACGACGGGGCCATGCCGACCATCGCCTGAACCATGCGTGCGCCGATCTCGTTGGGCGGGAGCAAGGCGTCTTCGCGATAGATGCTGTGAACGAGATTGGCGTCGCCGCTGTCGAGGACGGCCTTGAGCTGATTGCGGATCTGCACAGCGATCTGCCAGAAGTCCGGGCGGGCGTCGATGCCGTGCACCGTGGTCAGCGTGGCGACGTACAGGCCCAGATCCTGTGCGGTCAGGCCGCCCTCGAGCACGTCGCGCAGGTCGGCCAGCGAGTTCAGCGCCAGGGTCCGCGGCCCGGCGGATTCGAACTCGCGGTTGATCGCCAGCAGCTGGGCAGCGCCCAGCGCGCCGTGAACCGTCGTGCGGTGCGCGCGGCACGCCTGATGCAGGGCCTGCGCCGTTGCGGCCGGCACCGCAAAGGGGATGGCCCGGATGGCACGTGCCGGGCGCACCGCCGTGTCGTAGCCGGGCAGCTGCTGGGGGAACCTGAGCGCGATCTTCCCCTGGTTCAGCCAGTAGCCGAGCTTCCTGATCGAACCCCGGACCTTCCCCGCACGCTAGCGGTACTTGACGGAGCAGCCGTACGGGGTGCTGCTGGCCAGCGCGACCGGCCGCCCGGCCTTCAGGTCGTCCAGCGCCGCCGACACGTAGTTGCGTGCGACCTTGACGTCCGCGGGATCGGCGCTGCGGCGGTCGTCGATCGCGCCCGCGTAGCGGATCACGCCACCCGCGTCGATCACGACCATCTGCGGCGTGGTCCGCGCGCCGTAGGCCTTGCCGGTGGTGCCTTCGGCATCCATCAGGATCGCGGTCGGCGCCGCCTGCCAGGCCTGCATCCGGGCAGCCAGCTGGGCCGGCTCGAGGTAGTCGGCGTGGCCGGTGTGGGTCGAATTGATCGACAGCCAGGCCACGTCGGTGGCGCCGTACTTCGCCTGCAGCGCCGGCATGTTGCGCGACACGTAGTGCTTCTGCACGAACGGGCAGCCCGGGTTGGTCCACTCGAGCACCACGGTGCGGCCCTTGAAGTCGGCCAGCGACACCGGCTTGCCGGCGACGTCCTGCAGCGTGAACGGCGGGGCGGGTTCGCCGGGCCGGGGCTGGGACAGGGCGGGCGCAGCGACGGCGCATCCCAACGCCACGCCGAGCGTGGCCGCGAAGCGCCGGGCGAGTGCCGGGGTGATCGTCGACGCGGGGCAACGCAATTCGGGTGCACGGCAACCGATCATGGTGATCCTCCTGGGTGCAAAGAGGCCGTCAGCGGTCAAGCACTATAGCGCCCCCGCCGCGGGCAGGGCCAGTCGCTCCATCAGGTAGCCCAGACAGTCCTGCCGGATCACGCTCAGGTCGAGCGTCAGCATCGACGGCGTGGCCGCGCGTCGCAGGCGGATCGTGCCGTCCGGGTCGACGCGCAGGAATTTGCCGGTCACGTCGCGGCCGTCGTCGTCGAGCGCCAGCAGAGGTGCCTCGCGGCCCGGGCGGGTGCTGGCGATCCGGAAGCCGGCCGGCAGGTCCGTGAAGTTCAGGTGGTCGAGCTGTCGATCGAGCTGCAGCGAGGCGTCCTCGGGCGAGAAGGTCACGTCGACGCCGTCGGGAACCTTGACCACGCAGACCGTCCGGTACAGCGCCAGGTCGTGGGACGCGACCGGGTGGGCGGGCAGGTCGGCCAGGTGCAGGCAGGCATCCAGGTACTCGGCCGCGCGCGCGTCGTTCGCGGGCTCGCCGGACTTGCCGCACTCGATCGCGATGGCCGGCGCGAACGCCGCGAATGCCCCCGACTGCACGCCGTGGGGGGTGTGGAAGAACACCGCGGTGCGGGCGAACAGCGCGGCCAGCTGCAGCGTCCTGGCCGCGAGGTCGCTGACACAGCCGTAGTGCGGGTTCAGGCCGGTGTTGTTGTGCACGTCGACGCTGGCGAACACACCGCGGTCGCGCATCGTGTCGGTGACCCACTGCGCGAGATCGCGCTCGGGGCTGGGCGGTTCGCTGCTGCCCGGCCAGATCCGGTTGTAGTCCGGCTGGCCGTCCAGGCGCCTGACGCCGTGCCGCGCAGCGTCGACGTTGCCCACCAGGATCGTCAGCGCGCGCGGCAGCGTGCGTCCGGCCCAGCTGCGCAGCAGCCGCTGCACCGCGCGCAGGCTCGTGTGCTCGTTGCCGTGCAGCAGCACCGCCACGAACAGTGCCGGCGCGCGGCGGCCGGCAACGTGGATCAGGCTCGGCCCGCCCAGCAGGTCCGCGAGCGCGGCCGGCTCGGCGTCCAGGAAACCGTCGGGAACGGTCTCGAACACGCGCACCGACGCAGGCCTCACGCCCATCGTTTCAGACCGGCCATTCGTGCACGGGCATGCCGCTGCGCTGGTGCTCCAGGTAGTCGGCCACCAGCGTCAGGAACTCGCGCCCGTGCGCGTCGACGTGCGCACGCTGCCACGCGGCGCCGTTCTGGCCGGTTCGAACCCGCGCCGCGATCACGTCGAGGTAACGGTCGATGTCGTCCTCGTCGATGCCCAGCGCGCGCAGTCCGGCGCGCGCCATCGGCACCAGCTCGTCGGCCAGCAGCGCGCGCACCGGGTGCGTGCGACCGTCGAACCAGCGGACCTGCGCGTGCAGTCCGTCGCGTGCGGCCCGATAGAAGTTGTCGCGCGCAACGTCGAAGGGCATGTCCGACTCGGGTGCGCAGGGGCGCGTGGCCAGCACGCGCGCCGCGCCGAAGTACAGCGCGGCGTTGGCCATCATGTCGACGATGCTGGGCCCCGCGGGCATCACGCGGTGCTCGACCCTGACGTGCGGCGTCCCCGACGCGTCGAAGCCGACCAGCGGCCGGTTCCAGCGCCAGATCGTGCCGTTGTGCAGCCGCAGGTGGCGCAACTCGCCGGCCGGCGAGTCGAACGCGATCGGCAGCAGCGGGGCGAAGCGGCGCAGGTTGTCCTCGAAGACTTCCAGCACGCTCGTCTCGAGCCAGCGTTCGCCGAAGGTCACGCGGCAATCGTCGGGATGGCCCAGGTCGCTGGTGTCCACGGCCTGCTCGAACAGCGGGATGCGGGTCTCCTCCCACAGCGACGCCTGGAACAGGAACGGCGAGTTGGCGGACACCGCCACCATCGGCGCCGACAGGATCGCCGAGGCGTTGAAGTAGCGGCAGGCCTGGCTGGCCGGGGCCTGCAGGTGGACCTGGAACGAGGTGGTCGCCGCCTCGAGCATCACGTCCGGATGCGCGAGCACCAGCCGCTCGCGCCCGCGGATGTCCAGCCGGATCGGCCGCCCGCACCGAGCTGCGAGCACCTGCTCGTTGAGCGCGTAGTAACGGTTCATCGGCGACATGTTGGCCAGGCACATGTCCTCCTCGCGGATCGTCGGCAGGATGCCGATCGCCACCAGCGTGCCTTCCAGTTCGTGCGCCGCGCGCAGGCAGTGCTGCCAGTTGCCGGCGAGTTCGTCCTCGAGCGCGCGCAGCGCACGGCCGCGCAGCGCCTGCGGCGTGCCGTTGAGTTCGACGTTGAACCGCGACAGTTCCGACACGACCATCGGATTGGCGAGCCGGGCCAGGAAGCGCTCGTTGTCCGGGGCGGGATAGCCGCTGTGATCCAGCAGCCAGGCCTCGAGCTCGAAGCCGCCCACGTGGCCGCTCTCGTCGAACCGGCCGCCGTCCAGCATCCGGCCGAGCAGCCGGGTCTCGGCGAGCAGCCGGTCGTGGTACGCCGCGAAGTCCCGTGGCGTGAACCGGAGCCGGCGGATCTCTTCGCCCATGGTTCGTGCGGACGCTGCCCCGGTCGTGCCCGGCCCGTCGTGCGGCGGCTCGGGTCAGGCCAGCAGTCGCTCGATGTCGGGCGCGATCGCCGCGGGTTCGGTCGTCGGCGCGTAGCGCTCGACGACGATGCCGTCCTTGTCGACCAGGAACTTCGAGAAGTTCCACTTGATCGCCTCGATGCCGAGTGCGCCGGGCTTGCTGCGCTTGAGGAAGTCGAACAGCGGGTGGGCGTCGTCCCCGTTGACGTCGATGCGCTCGAACATCGGAAAGCTCACGCCGAAGTTCATCTCGCAGAACTGCGCGATCTCCTCGCTGGTGCCCGGTTCCTGGTTGGCGAACTGGTTGCTCGGGAATCCCAGCACGACGAAGCCGCGGTCCTTGAACTGATCGTACAGCGCCTGCAGACCCTTGTATTGCGGCGTGAGCCCGCACTGGCTCGCCGTGTTGACGATCAGCGCGACCTTGCCGCGGAACTTCTTCAGCGGCATCGGCTTGCCCGCCAGCGAGCGCGCCTCGAAATCCCAGGCGCTGGCGGGCGGGGACGGTTTGCTGGCGGCCATGGGCGTGCTCCTGGAAAACGAGTCGGCGACGGGATTCGGGATCCGGTGTCATGCTAACGTAACTGGGCGCAACGTGCGCCACCTTGGGTCGGGCAGGGGAGGACGGGTCATGAGGCTGCTGGCGGCGATGTTCAAGCACGAGACCAACACCTTCTCGCCGGTGCCCACGCCGGTCGAGCGGTTCTTCCGGTACCAGCCGGGCATGCTGGCAGGCGCCGAGGCGATCGCCGCGCACCGCGGGACCGGCAGCGCGCTGGCCGCATACCTGGAAGCGGCCGAGCGGGCCGGCGCCGAGATCGTCGTGGCCGTCGCCGGCGAGGCCTCGCCCAGCGGCACCGTGCCCGACGAGGCCTACGATCGCATCGCGGCGCCGATCCTCGCGGCGGTGGCGCGCGGCGGCTGGGACGGCATCCTGCTGGACCTGCACGGCGCGATGGTCACGGCCTCGCACGAGGATGGCGAGGGGGAGCTGCTGCGCAGGATCCGCGCGATCGACGCCCGGACGCCGATCGGCGTGACGCTGGACATGCACGCCAACCTGTACGACGACATCGTGCGGCACGCCACCGTCGTCACCGGCTACCACACCTACCCGCACGTGGACGTCTACGAGGCGGGCGCACGCGCGGCCGACGTGATCCTGCGCACGATTCGAGGCGAGGTGCGCCCGGTGATGGCCTGGGGCAACCGGCCGATGCTGCCGCACGTGATGCGCCAGGGCACGCACGAGGACCCGAACCGCTCGCTGCAGGCCACCTGCATTGGCCACGAGCAGGCGGGCCGGGCGCTCGCGTGCTCGCTGTTCGTCGGGTTTCCGCACGCCGACATCGTCAACGCCGGGCTCAGCGTCGTGGTCTGCACGGACGGCAATGCGGCCGCGGCCGAAGGCCTGCGCGACGGGCTGCTCGAGCAGGCCTGGCAGGCACGCGAGCGGTTCGTCTACCGCAGCGAGCCGCTGGCCGAATCGGTGGCGCGTGCCGCCCGGCTCACCGACGGGCCGATCGTGCTGCTGGACCACTGCGACAACGTGGCTTCCGGCGGCACGATGGACACCACCGCGGTGCTGGCCGAAGTGATCGCGCAGGGCTTGGAGAACGTGCTGTTCTACTCGATCCACGATCCTCAGGCCGTGCAGCAGGCGCTGGCCGCCGGCATCGGGGCGCAGGTCACGCTCGAGGTCGGCGGCAAGATGCCGATGCCTGCGATCGACGTGGTCAGCCGGCCGGTGCGCGTCACCGGCCGGGTCAGCCGGATCACCGACGGGGTCTACACGCTGCGCGGGCCGATGGGCGAGGGTGCGCTGATGAACAACGGCACGACGGTCGTCATCGACACCGGCCGCATCGAGCTGGTGATCATGTCGCTGTACCAGGAGCCGTTCGACCTCAACTGTTTCTACTCGGTCGGGGTCGATCCGCTGGCCAAGCGGTACGTGGTCATCAAGAGCCGGGTCCACTGGCGCGCGGGCCTCGGGCAGCTGGCCCGCCACGTGGTCGAGTGCGACGGCGTCGGCGTGACGACGTCCAACTACGGGCTGCTGCACTTCACCCGGGTGCGCCGGCCGATCTTCCCGCTGGACGCCCTCTGAGCGCCCCAGGCCATCACGAAAGGAGACCACCGATGACTTCGACTTCAGCCAGCCCGACCGAGGCTGCCGGCCTGGCCGCCGGCGCGCACGAGTTCCTCGCGCAGGACCGCGTGATCTGGGGCAAGCCGGCCGCGCAGGCCGTGATCGAGGAAGCCGACCGCCGCGGTGCGAAGCGGGTGTTCGTCGTCACCGGCCGCACGCTGAACCGCCGGACCGACGCGATCGCGCGGATCGCCGCGGCGCTCGGCCCGCGCCACGTCGGCACCTTCGACGAGTGCGTCGAGCACACGCCGCGGGCCAGCGTCATCGCGGCCGCGCAGGCCGCGCGTGCGGCCGAGCCGGACCTGGTGCTGACGGTGGGCGGGGGCACGGCGATCGACACGGTCAAGGTGATGCTGATCGCGCTCGCGCACGGGCTGACCCGGCCCGAGCAGCTCGACGATTTCCGCCTCAAGGCCAACCCGGACGGCACGCGTCACGCGCCCCAGATCCAGCCGCCCCCATTCCGGCAGGTGGTCGTGTCCACGACGCTGGGCGCCGCCGAGTTCTCGGACTTCGGCGGCTGCACGGACCCGGCCCGACAGGTCAAGGACGGCTATGCCGGCAAGTTCATCGGCGCCGCGACCGTGATCCTGGACCCGGCGATCACCGTGCACACGCCGGCGTGGCTGTGGCTGTCGACGGCGGTGCGCGGCATCGACCACGCGGTCGAGGGAATCTGCTCGGTGCAGCCCTCGCCGCTGATCGAGGCGACCTCGCTGCACGCGCTGCGCCTGTTCGGTCGCGCACTCGAGCGCACGCACGCCGACCCCGCCGACATGGCCGCGCGGCTGGCCTGCCTGCAGGCGGCCTGGCTGGCCGGGTTCGGGATCCTGCGGGTGCCGTACGGCGCCAGCCACGGCATCGGCCACAGCCTGGGTGCGGTCACCGGGATGAGCCACGGCTACACTTCGTGCGTGATGCTGCCGCACGTGATGCGCTGGAACCTCGAGCGCACCGCCGCACGCCAGGCACTGATCGCCGAGGCGCTCGGCCGAAGGGACGGCGATGCCGCCGCCGCGGTCACAGCGCTGGTGGGCTCGCTCGGCCTGCCGACACGGTTGCGCGACCAGAAGGTCGGCCGTGAGCAGTTCGAGACGATCGCGCGCGGGGCGATGGAGAACCTGTGGGTGCGGACCAACCCTCGGCCGGTCACGAGCCCCGCCGACATCACCGGGCTGCTCGAGGCGGCCTACTGATCGCGGTTCAGTTGCGCGCGGGGCTCGCCGCGGTCGGGCCCCACAGGGCCTGTTGCGTCCAGCCGCGACGCCACGTCGCGGGCACGCTCGAGCGCCCGACGCAGCCGCGGTCGGTCACGCCGCGCAGGCTCGCGCGCTGCAGCGTGCGGTAGTAGTCGAGCCACGGGCACGGCAGCGTCGGCGCGCCCGATGCGCAGTCCAGCACGCACATGTCCTGCCAGCGCCAGCGGCCGTCGCTGCGCGCGAGCGGCTGCAGTCCGACCAGCGCCCAGCCCTCCACCAGTTTGCGCATGTCCTGCGGCGTCAGCGCCCCGTCGCGCAACAGGTGGTCGTCGTACCAGATCCGCTTGCCCAGCAGGTGCCAGTGATCGTCGATGCACGCGTCCAGGCCGCCCGGATAGCGGTCCTCGATGATCCGCGTCGGGATCAGCAGGTTGATGAATTCGAGGGCGACGGCCATGGCGCAACGCGGGCGCGGCTCTGTTCTTGTGGGATTGGCACGGGCCCAGCATCGCCGATCGCGGTGCCGCCTGCCAAGGTGCAACGCGTGCGAGGTGGCCGATGTGACGCCTTGCGACAACGAACGTCGGGGCCGCACGTGGCGTGCGCGCATCACTTCACGGCGGCGCAGCGTGATTGCGCCCCTGCTATGCTGGCCGCGCCGGTGCGCGCGGGCGCACCCGTGTCGCGTGCGACGGCGAAGGAGAAGGTCATGGGCGAGCCAGCGGGGCGTGCAAGTCGGGGCGAACACCAGACGGTTCTGGTCACCGGCGCGTCGGCCGGCATCGGCGAGGCGCTGGCGCGCTGTTTTGCGCGCGACGGATGTGCGCTGGTGCTGGTCGCGCGCGATGGTCGCCGGCTGAAGGCACTGGCGACCGCGCTGCGCACCGAGCACGGGGTCGAGGTCCGCGTGCAGCCGGCCGATCTGACCGACCCCCACGCGGCCAGCCGGATCGCGGCGGCACTGGCGCGTGCCCGGATCGAGGTCGACGTGCTGGTCAACAACGCGGGCGTGCTGCACCAGGGCCGGTTCGACACCATGCCGCCGGGGCACCTGCAGCAGATGATCGGCCTGAACGTCGCGGGGCTGACCGCGATGCTCGCGCACTTCGTGCCGCCGATGGTCGTGCGCGGCCGGGGCCGCGTGCTGAACGTCGCGTCGGTCGCGGCGTTCCAGCCGGTGCCGGGGCTGGCCACCTATGCGGCGACCAAGGCGTACGTGCTGTCGCTGACTGAGTCGCTGGCCGAGGAACTGGCCGGCACGGGCGTGACCGTGACGGCGCTGTGCCCGGGCATCACCGCGACCGGCATGCTGACCGCGGCCGCGCAGGCCAACGAGCGCCTGACGCAACTGCCGTCGTTTCTGGTCGGCGACGTCGACGACGTCGCCCGGCAGGGGCACGAGGCGTGCCTGCGCGGCGAGGTCGTCCGGGTTCCCGGCGTGCTGAACCTGGCCGGCACGCTGGCCAGCCGGGCCGCGCCGAAGTGGCTGGTGCGTCGCGTGGCCGGGGCCTTCGGGCGGCGCACGCTGTAACCCCGGGGGCAGCCGGCCCGGGGTGCTACTCTGCACGTCTTGCCAAGCCCTGCCGGAGTCCGCCGATGAGTCCAAAGATCTGGGCCGCCCTCGTGCTGTTCGTGCTCGGACTGGCTGCGGCCGGCTACGCCGTGTACTCGTGGCAGGCCGGCCGCACGCGGCCGCCAGCGGCGGAGGCGCCTGCGGCGCCACCGGTCGCGGCCGCGCCGGCTGCCGAGGCGCCCGCGCCGGTCCAGAACCCCGTGCCGGGTGCCGCGCCGGAGGCGCAGATGCAGGCGCCGGCCGAGGCGCCCGCCGACTTGGCGCGCGCGTTCGACGAGTCGCTGGCGTCGCTGGCCGATCGCAGCCAGATCGAGCAATTCGTGGCCACCGACGAACTCGTGCGGCGCATCGTGGCCAGCGTCGACAGCATGACGACCGACACGGTCGTCATGCGCGTGCGTGCGGTCAAGGCGATCCCCGGGCCGTTCGCCACGCAGGCCCGGGACGGCGAGATCGTGCTGGATCCGGCCAACTTCGCGCGCTACGGACCGTTCGTGCGGTTCGTCGAGTCGATCGACACCAAGCGGGCCACGGCGCTGTACGTGAAGTTCTACTCCCTGTTCCAGGGCGAGTACCGGGCGCAGGGTTACCCCAAGCGCTACTTCAACGACCGCCTGATCGTCGCGATCGACGACCTGCTGGCCACGCCCGAGGTCCGCGAGCCGATCCGCCTGGTGCAGCCCAAGGTCCTGTATCGCTACGCGGACCCCGACCTGGAGGCGCGCTCGGCCGGCCAGAAGGCGATGATCCGCATGGGGCCGGACAACGCGCAGCGCCTCAAGGCGAAGCTGCGGGCGCTGCGCGGCGAACTGGCCCGCCAGCCGACCCGGCCCTGAGCCCCGGGGCCGCAATGATCCGGCGCCTGGTCCCCGCCGACGCACCCGCGTATCGCGCGCTGATGCTCGACGCGTACGGGCGCCATCCGACCGCGTTCACGTCGACGGTGGCCGACCGTGAAGCGCTGCCGCTGTCCTGGTGGGCGGCGCGGCTGAGCGACGCGGCCGGCGCGATCGACGCGGTCTTCGGC
>CAYGZN010000029.1:10579-14773 GCA_964354355.1 uncultured Burkholderiaceae bacterium
GGCCGGCGTGGTCGGCATCGAGTTCGGGTCGCGCGACAAGACCCGCCACAAGGCGGAACTGTTCGGCATGGTGGTCGCCCGCCCGTCGCAGGGCCGGGGCATCGGCAAGGCGTTGGCCGACGCGGCGATCGACCACGCACGCCGGTGCGGCGCGGCGCTCGTGCAGCTGACGGTCACGCAGGGCAACGTCGCGGCGGTGCGGCTGTACGAGCGCTGCGGCTTCACGGTCTACGGCGTCGAGCCGCTGGCGATCCGGGTCGGCGACGATTACCTGTCCAAGGTGCACATGTGGTGCGACCTGCGCAGCCGGCCCGGCGTGCGTCCATGAGCGACCCGGTCACGCTGCAGCCGGTCGGCATCGTGCACGGCGGGCGCCTCGACGTGGTCGACGACCACTGGGGCGACGTGCAGTCCGTCATCGAGCTGGATGCCTCGCTGTTTGCGCCCGAGGCCACCGCGGGGCTCGACGCGTTTTCGCACCTGCTGGTCGTCTACTTCTTCCACAAGGTGCCGCCCGGGAAGATCGAGACGCGCGCGCGCCGCCCCCGCAACAATCCGGCCTGGCCCAGCGTCGGGATCTTCGCGCAGCGGGGCAAGAACCGGCCGAACCGGCTCGGGGTGTCCACGTGCCGCATCCTGGCGGTGGACGGGCTGTCGGTTCGCGTGCAGGGGCTCGACGCGGTCGACGGCACGCCGGTGCTCGACCTGAAGCCGCACATGAGCGACTTCGATCCGCGCGGGACCGTCCGCGAGCCCGGCTGGGCCCGCGAACTGATGCGCGACTACTGGTAGGCCGCGCGGCGCCCGACCGGTCCGGCGGGCGGCAGCCCTACTGCGGCGGCTTGCCCCCGGTGGCGGTGTACAGCTCCGAAAGAGGCACGACACGGCCGTGCAGCGGCAGGATCCGGTCGATCGCCAGCTTCAGGCCCTCGGTGTTCTGAACCAGGTTGACGTTGTTGGGGTTCGGCGTCGCCGGCGTGGGCGTGCCGCGCGGAGGCGGCGTGAACGCGTCGGCCTCGATCAGCAGCCGCTCCTTCGGCAGGTAGACCATCAGGAACGTGTCGCTGTGGATGCCGCTGCGGATCCGCATGATCTGCAGCGTCCGGCTGCCGTCGGTCATCTGCAGGGCGTCGTCGACGGTCACGAGCTTCGCCTTCTTGCCCGAGCGCGCCAGCGCGTCGGGTCGGATCCGGTTCGGCGTGGCGAACGCGCGCTCGAAGTACGCCTTGTTGCCGGCCTGCGTGACGACCGTCGCACCTTCGGCCACCGCGGTTCGCAGCCCGCCCGAGTGATCGAAGTGGCTGTGCGAGTTGACGACGTAGCGGATCGGCTTGCCGACGGCGAGCTGCTTGACGGCGGCGATCACCGGCTCGCTGCGCCCGTCGTTCAGCGGCGCCTCCACCAGCACCAGGTGGTCCTTCATCTCGATCGCGACGCTGTTGTGCGAGCCGCCCGCGACGAACCACACGCCGTCGGCGACCTTCTCGGTCGTGACCCGCTCGGTGGCCGTGCGCACGGCGTCCGGCACCTGGATGTCGGCGGGAGCGTTCGCAACGACCTCCTTGACCGACAGGTCCAGCACCGGGAAGCCCCCCTGTGCCTGCTGGATGCGTGACGGGAACTTGACCCCCGACACGTCGCGATAGCCCTCGTAGCGCGTGACGACCGTGGTCTCGCCCAGCACCGGGTCGGGAATCCGCGATTCGACGCGCTCGACCAGGTACTGGTCGTCGAGGTACGCGGTGGCCGCGAACCGGCCCGGCTCGGTGAAGGACACCGCCGCCATCGGCTTGCCCTCGCGCGTGACCCACTGCACCGTGGCGTTGTTGCGCGCGGCCGCCTTGAGCACCCCGTGCGGCGTGACCCACAGCTGGTGGACGCGGTCGGTGATGAAGCGCGGGCCGGCCGCTGGGCTCTGTCCGACCTGGTTCCATGCCAGCTCGCCGCTGACGTACTGGTCGTTGCGCTGCTGGCCGGTGATCGGATAGCCGCCGCCGCCGCGCGGCTCGGCGCGGCTGAGAACGATCTCCTCGCGCATCGAGGCGGTGGCGTAGTTGATCGTGCGCACCTGCGAGTGCACGGTGATTCTGGGCCAGGGCATGCCCGGCGAGAAGGCCTGCCCGAAGGTGAAGCCGACGCCGTCGCCGGCGTAGCGCAGCGTGTCGAGCCGGTCGGCACCCATCGCCGCGGATGCACGCTTGAGCAGCGCGGTCGCCTCCTCGGCGTGCGCGGCGGCGGGCAGGCCGGCGAGCGCTGCCAGCGCGAACAGCCGGGCCAGGCGGGACGGCGCCAGCGGGCGCGTTGGCGCGCCGACGCGCGACGTCGAAATCGATCGATCGGACATGGTCTCCTCCGTTCTTTGACGCGGGCGCCGCTGCCCGCCCGCGGAATGATAGTCCTGATCAGGTCTGTCTGCATACGGACGGCCCGGGCGAGGCGACCGTGCTGTCGCGCAAGGCGGTCCGGCGCGGCCTCTAGTACAGGTCGCGCGGAAACGCCATGAAGATCACGTCCTCGATGCGCTGCCACAGGCTGCGCGCCGGCTGCGTGTCGAGCACCCGGTCGCCTGCGGTCCAGCGGACCGACGCGTCGGGTGCCAGCGACACCCGCCAGGCGTTGTCCTCGCCCATGTCGCGTTCCATGCTCGCGGCAAGTGCCCGCGCGAGACTCGGGCTGTCGACGACGACACCCATTTCGCTGTTGATCTCGGCCGAGCGGGGGTCGAGGTTCATCGAGCCGATGAAGACCCGCTCGCGGTCGACGACCATCGCCTTGACGTGCAGCCCCATGTACTCGGCCCGGGTGGGCGGCGTGTCGGCCAGAAGCGGCTGCACGGCCGCGTCGTGGCGCATCTCGTGCAGCTCGACGCCGGCCTCGAGCAGCGGCTTGCGCCAGGCCTTGTAGTGACTGTTGACGGCCGGGACGTCGTGCGATGCCAGCGAGTTGGTCAGCACGCGCACGCGGATGCCCTGTCCCGTCAGCGTACGCATTCCCGCGACCGAGCGTTCGTCGGGGATGATGTAGGCGTTGGTGATCAGCACCTCCCGCTTGGCGGTCCCGATCAGTGTTCGGATCGCATCCGGCATGTGGTGCGTGACCGAATCGGCATCGGGGGAGTCGGTGTGCAGCCGGCTGGTCCCGGCGTGCATCTGCGGCACCGCGCTCACCAGGGTCGTGCTCCAGTCCTCGGGGTCGAGCCGGAAGCGAGACAGCGACGTCGCCGACTCGAGCTTCCTGCGAACCGGCGCAGCCTGCTCGAGCAGTTCGCTCTTCGTCGCGGGCAGGCCCAGCGCCTTGACCGGCACCAGCCACTCGCTGTTCCAGAACCGGTCGAACACCGACGAGGCCTGGCGGGCAACCGGGCCGATGCCCAGCACGTCGAGATCGCGGAAGTTGAACTCCGGCGACAGCCCGAAGTACTCGTCGCCGACGTTTCGCCCGCCGACGATCGTCGCCCGGTTGTCCGCGACCAGCAGCTTGTTGTGCATCCGGTGGTTGATCCGCTCCATGCGCTGGATCGTCTCGAACCCTCGACCGACGAGGTCGCGGGTGCGCCAGGCGTTGAACAGCCGGATCTCGATGTTCGGGTGGGCGTCCAGCAGCGCGGCGCCCTGGTCGCGGATCTTCGGGTGGGTCTCGTCCTCCAGCAGCGTCGACAGGTCGTCCAGGATGATCCTGACCCTGACGCCGCGCTCGGCCGCCTGAACGACGCGCTTCATCAGCAGGTCGCCGCTCTCGTCGCCCCACCAGACGTAGTACTGCAGGTCCAGCGAGTGGCGCGCCGAGTCCACCAGGGCGAGCCGCCAGCGCAGTCCGTCCTCGTTGGTGTCGAGCAGCAGGAAGCCCGACCGCTCGGGGCCGTGGGCGGTGGCGATCGCCGATTCCGATTCGGCGAGCAGGCCGCTGGGCTGCGGCGGCATCGCATAGCCGACCGGCCCACGCACCGGCTTGTCCGGAAGCGTGGCGCAGCCGCCCAGCGCGGCCCCTAGGACCACGGTGGCCAGCGCCACGGCCCAACCCGCGCTTCGTGCAGCCGGGCGGGCGACACGCTGGGTCGCGCGACCGTCTGCGGTCTGCGAGTTCGACACGATGACCGATGCCTCCACGAACGCTTCGAATCGCCGCGCATTCTACGCGCGGCGCCTGCGGACGGCGCGACGCCGGAGATGGCACCCTCACCCGTGGCGGCACCAC
>CAYGZN010000030.1:0-14656 GCA_964354355.1 uncultured Burkholderiaceae bacterium
CCTGCAGCGGGTCGGCCGAACGCCGCCCGCCGCCCAGCAGCTGGTCCGCGTGACCGAGCCGGTCGTCGCGCGCAGCCTGGCCTTTCGCTTCGAGCGCGACTTCAAGGGCCTGGAAGTGATCCCGAAGGCCGGCGACCCGATCGCCTACGACGGCGACACGGTGGTCCGGGCGCCCTACGACAACACGGTGCTGGTGATGCCGTCGCTGTCGCACCTGAAGGTCGGCACGACGATGGTCCGCCTCGGGCGGATCGAGCCCGGCGCGGGGTGAGCGAGCCGCCGCGGCGTCACTCGTGCGCGGTCTCGCTCTCGTGCCAGCCGCGCAGCGCCCACCGCGACAGCCCGGCCATCGCCGCAAACAGCGCCACGCCGGCCACGGTGATCAGCACGAGCGCCGCGAACATCCGCGGGATGTCGAGCTGGTAGCCCGACTGCAGGATCTGGTACGCCAGGCCCGTGCCGGTGCCGCCGGTGCCGGCGACGAACTCGGCCACCACCGCGCCGATCAGCGCCAGCCCGCTGGAGATGCGCAGCCCGCCGAAGAAGTACGGCAGCGCGCTCGGAATCCGCAGGCGCAGCAGCGTCTGCAGGCGGCTCGCCCGGTTCATCCGGAAATAGCTGAGCAGGCCCGGGTTCACGCTGCGCAGGCCCAGCGTCGTGTTGGCGATGATCGGAAACAGCGCGACGATCGTCGCGCAGATCACCAGCGACGCGGTCGGGCTCTTGACCCAGATGATGATCAGCGGCGCGATCGCCACGATCGGCGTGACCTGCAGCAGCACCGCGTACGGGAACAGGGCGGTCTCGATCAGGCGGCTCTGCACGAACGCGAATGCGATCAGCACCCCGAACAGCACGGCCAGCCCGAACGCCAGCAGCGTGACCTTCAGCGTCGTCAGCAGCGCGCCCGACAGCAGCGCCCAGTCGGCCACCAGCGTCTGCGCGACCCGCCACGGCGAGGGCACCAGGTATTTCGGCACGTCGAACGCCATGACCAGGCCCTGCCACAGCGCCAGCAGCACGGCCGCGACCAGCACCGGATAGACCACGCGCTGCACGTCGGGACGCGCCAGCCACGGCGGACGGCCGACGGACTCGCGCGCCGGCGGCTGCCTCATGCCAGCGCGTCGTCGGGGCGCACCGCGCTGGCCCGCAGCAGGCAGTCCTGCAGGTGGCCTGCGTAGCGGCTGAATGCGGTCGACACGCGAAACGCCGGACCGCGCGGAAACGGCTCGTCGATGGCGAGCTCCTCGACGATGCGCCCCGGGCGGGCGGCCATCACGACCACCCGCGTCGACAGGTAGACGGCTTCGTAGATGGAGTGGGTGACGAACACGATCGTCAGCCGCCGGCGTTCCCACAGCTGCAGCAGGTCGTCGTCGAGCCTGTGGCGGGTGATCTCGTCGAGCGCGCCGAACGGCTCGTCCAGCAGCAGCAGCGTCGGCTCGATGACCAGGCCGCGGGCGATCGACACCCGCATCTGCATGCCGCCCGACAGCTCGCCCGGACGGTGCGCGGCGAAACCGTCGAGGCCGACGGTGTGCAGCACCTGCGCGACCCGCGCGTCGGCCTGTTCGCGCGGCACGCCCCCCAGGTCCAGCGGCAGCCTGACGTTGGCCGACACGCGCGCCCAGGGCATCAGCGTCGGCTCCTGGAACACGAAAGCCAGACGGTGGCCGGTGGTCTCGACCTGCGCCACCGGCCCGCCCCACAGCCGGATGGCGCCGGCGCTGGGAGCGAGCAGGCCGGCGATCATCCGCAGCAGCGTGGTCTTGCCGCAGCCCGACGGACCCAGCAGCGTGACGAACTCGCCGTCGCGCACGTTCAGCTCGAGGGGCAGCAGCGCGCGCGTGCCGTTGGGGTAGGTCTTCTCCAGCGCAACGGCCTCGACGGCCGGCACGGGCCCGGACGCAGGCTGCGCGCTCATCGTTGGCGGGCCGGTGTCAGCACGGGATGCCGGTCGGCGACGGTCCGACGCGAAACCGGGCTCAGGGCAGGACCTTGAGGTCCCGGACGAACTGCGTCGTGTAGGTGCGCTTGAGGTCGACCCTGGATGCGTCCAGCAGCTTCGTGGCCACCAGCATGTCGTAGGTCGCCTTCATCCGCGCGTCGGTCACGATGCCGATGCCCATCGTCGCCGCGTCGCCGCCGAAGACCATGCCCGACTGCCTGAGCATGTCGATGGCATGCGCGATGCTGTCGGCGCTCATGTTGGGGTTGTCCTTGCGGATCAGCGCGTTGGCCGGCCCCGGGTCGTCCTTCAGGTAGCTCTTCCAGCCCTCCATGCTCGCCTTGACGAATGCGGCGACGGCCTGCGGGCGTTCCTTCACGGTCTTTTCCATGCACACGATCGTTGTCGAGTACGGCGGCCAGCCGTGATCCGACAGCAGGAACACGTTCGGCTTGATCCGCGTCTGCTTCTCGATCGAATACGGCTCGCTGGACAGGTAGCCCTGCATGACGACGTTGCGGTCCGCCACGAACGGCTGGATGTTGAACGTGTAGGGCCGCAGCTGCGCGTCGTTCAGGCCGTACTTCGCCCGCAGCCACGGCCAGAACGAGGTGTGCGACGCGCTCGAGATCAGCAGCGTGCGGCCCTTGAGGTCCTCGAGCTTCTCGACGACGCCGGGGTGTCCGATCAGCACCGCCGCGTCCTTCTGGAACGCGGCCGCGACGGTCACCGCGGCCACGCCCTGCTCCCAGGCCTTGAGTGTCTGCACGTCGAAGCCCATCAGGCAGTCGGTCTGGCCGGCAGCCAGCAGCTGCATCGCGTTGACCTGCGGCCCGCCCATGCGCAGCGTCACGTCCAGCCCGGCCCGCTTGTACAGCCCGTTGGCCAGCGCCTGGTAGAAGCCGCCGTGCTCGGCCTGCGCGTACCAGTTGGTCAGGAAGGTGAACTTCTCCTGCGCGAGCGCGGCGCTCGAAGCGCCTGTCGCGATCGCGACCAGCAGGGCCCTGCACAGCGTGCTGCCGAGCAACTTCCTCATGGCGACTCCTGGGCGGCCGGTGCCGCACGAACGAGCCATTCTACGGGCGGCGCGCCCAGACCCTACACCGCTAGTGGATCTCGTCCGATGCCTGCAGCGCCCGGCGCAGCGCGTCGATGTCGAAGCCCGGCGCGCGCGCGACGTCCAGGATCACCTTCTCGCGACGCACGAGCAGATCGACCGCCGCGGGCAGCCGCGCGGCGACCTCGAGCGGAATCACCACCGCGCCGTGGCGGTCGGCGTGCACCAGGTCGCCGTGGCGCACGGTCATGCCGCACACGTCGACCGCGTCGCCCCAGCCGACCGGCCCGGCGTACGCGTGGCTGGGCCCGACGCTGCCCGCCAGCGCCTGGAAGCCGGGCGCGAACTGGTCCAGGTCGCGCACCGAGCCGTTGGTGACCAGACCGATCGCACCGAGCCCCTGGTGGACCGCCGTGTTGACCTCGCCCCACATCGCCCCGAACCCGGGCTGCGCGTCGAGGTCCTGAACCACCACCACCGACGGCCGGGGGGCCGCGGCGATGTACTCGTAGTACGCGATGCGCCGCTCGCGCCGCTGCTGCGGCGAGCCGGTCACCGGCACCGCCGCGCGCATCGTCACGGTGGCGGCAAAGCCGACGATCGGCGCCAGCTGCGGCCGCACGCACACCAGCGGTGCGCGCGTGAAGCCGGTCAGGCGACGCTCGGGTGCGACCAGCTCGAGCGCGTTGCAGATCGTCGGCGTGTCGAAGCCGCGCAGGGTTTCGAGCAGATCGGCTGTCAAGGTCGTCATCGTCGCTCCCGTCCGGTGTGTGTCGCTGCGCGCTGCCGGTGTCATCCGGTCGTTCGAGTCACGGTGGCCTGCACGTCGGCTGCCGGCACGCCGGCCTGGCGCGCCAGCGCTTGGATCTCGCGCCACGCGGTGGCCGGCATCGGGAAGCCGTCGCGGTTGCGCTCGATGCGGGCGCGCCGTTCGGGGTCGCCGGCCACCATGACCGGCTGGCCCGCCGTCATCGGGTGGCTCGCGCGCAGCCGCTGCACGAAGCCGGCCACCTGCGCAGCGAACGTGCCGTCCGCATCGAGCCGGGTCGGATCGATCAGGATCGACAGCATGCCGTTGCGCACCCTGCCCGCATCGAGCGACACCCCCGTGCCCGTCAGCAGGCCGCCCAGCAGCTCGCACATCACCGCCAGCCCGTACCCCTTGTGGCCCCCGAACAGGCCGCCCAGCGGCAGGATCGCACCGGGCCCCGCGCGGTTGTTGGGCGCCTCGTCGTGCACCGTGTCCCCGTACAGCAGCGCGGGGTCGCACGACACCTCGCCGGCGGGCCCCACCAGCGCCTCGAAGGCCATCGCCTGCCGCTTCTTGGCGGCCACCAGCAGCTTGCCTTCGGCCACCAGCGACGTCGCGAAGTCCAGCAGCACGTGATCGCCGCCCGGCTGGGGCACGCCGACGGCGATCGGCGCGGTCGACAGCATCCGCTCGGTGCCGCCGAACGGCGCGACCAGCCTGCTGCCGGCGACGTTGACCCAGTGCATCGAGACCAGCCCGGCGTCCGCGGCCATCTCGGCGTAACGCCCGACGCGGCCGATGTGCGCGGCGCGGCGCACCGCCAGCAGCGCCAGTCCGTGCCGGCGGGCCCGCTGCACGGCCTCGTCGATCCAACGCTCGCAGACCCACTGCCCCGCGCCGTGCGCGGCGTCGACCAGCAGCATCGTGTCGCAGTCCATCAGCGCGGTGCCGTCGGTGCGCGGCACGATGGTTCCGTCGTCGATCCAGCGGGCATAGCGGACCAGCCGCACGAATCCGTGGCTGTCGTGGCCGGCCAGGTTGGCGCCCACCAGGTGCGCCGCGACGACCCGCGCTTCGTCCGGCCCCAGGCCCTTGTGCACGAACACGGCCTGCGCCAGCCGCTGGGCGGCACCGGGGTCCAGGTGGACCGTGGTCATCGCGCGGGCCCGCCGTGCGTCACGGCGGCAGCGGGTACACCATCGACGGGTCCAGCCGGCCGTCGAAGAAGTCCACCAGGTTCTGCGCGGCGCCGGTGGCCATGCGGCGCGCGGCCTCGCGGGTCGCGGCGGCCGCGTGCGGGGTGAGCAGCACGTTGGGTGCGGTCAGCAGCGGGTGGTCGGCGGGCGGCGGCTCGACGTCGAACACGTCGACGCCCGCGCCCGACAGGTGTGCGGATCGCAGGGCGTCCGACAGCGCGATCTCGTCGACCAGCCCGCCGCGCGCGCAGTTGACCAGCGCTGCGCCCTGGCGCATGCGCGCCAGCCGCTCGCGCCCGATCATGCCGAGCGTCTCCTCGTTGCGCGGGCAGTGCAGCGTCACGTAGTCGGCCTGCGCCAGCGCCTCGTCGAGCGAGTCCATGAACCGGTAGCCCTCGCGCTCGCCGGCGGTCCGGTCCACGTAGGGGTCGACGACGCGCACGCGCATGCCGAGCGCGCTGGCGTGGCGGGCCACCACCGAGCCGATGCGCCCCAGGCCGATGACGAGCAGCGTCTTGCCGCTGAGCTCGCCGCCGGGGCCTTCGTCGCGCGACGCGTAGCGCGCCGGCGTCAGCGCCGCGAGTTCGGCCGGCGAGCGGCGCGGCAGCTCGGCCATGCCGCGGCGCCAGCGGTCGAAGGGTTTGGCCAGCGACAGCAGCATCCACAGCGTGTGTTCGACCACCGACTGCGTGTTGGCGTTGGCCGCGATCGCCACCGTGACGCCGCGGCGGCGCGCCGCGTGCAGGTCGACGTTGTCGACACCGACGCCGTGGCGGGCCACGATCCGCAGCCGCGGTGCGCGCGCGAAGAACGCGTCGTCGCAGCGGTGGAACCGGATCAGCACGCCGTCGGCCCGTGCTTCGGCCGCCGCGAAGGCCGGCGCGTCGAGCGACCCGCCGTCGATCACGTCGACGCCGGGCCGGGCCCGCAGCAGCGCGAGCCCGTCGGGGTGGATCGGCTCGGTGACCAGGACCGTCGGCATGCGATCGCGGCGATGCCGGCGGGCCGGCTAGTGGATCTCGGGGTCGGCGGTGGGTGCCGTGCCCTCGAGGAACCGGAAGTCGCAGCCCTTGTCGGCCTGCTGCATCTGCTGCGCCAGCAGCATGCCGTAACCGCGTGCGAAGCGCGGCGCCGGCGCCTGCCACGCCGCGCGGCGCGCCTGCAATTCGGCGGCTGAGACGTCCAGCGTCAGCGTGCGGGCGGCGACGTCCAGCGTGATCGCATCGCCCGTGCGCACCAGCGCCAGCGGGCCGCCGGCCGCCGACTCGGGCGCGACGTGCAGCACGCAGGTGCCGTAGCTGGTGCCCGACATGCGCGCGTCCGAGATGCGCACCATGTCGCGAACCCCCTGCTTCAGCAGCTTCTGCGGGATCGGCAGCATGCCCCACTCGGGCATGCCCGGGCCGCCCAGGGGCCCGGCGTTGCGCAACACCAGCACGGTGTCGGCGTCGCAGTCGAGGTCGTCACGGTCGATCCGTGCGGACATGTCGTTGTAGTCGTCGAACACCAGCGCGCGCCCGGTGTGCCGGTTGAACCGCGGGTCCATCGCGCTGGTCTTGAGCACCGCGCCGTCGGGCGCCAGGTTGCCGCGCAGCACCACCAGCCCGCCCTCGGCCTTCAGCGGCTGGCTGCGCGGGCGGATCACGTCGGCGTCGAAGACCTGCGCACCGGCGATGTTCTCGCCCAGCGTGCGGCCGTTGACGGTGACGGCCTCCAACGTCAGCAGGTCCGCCAGCTGCGCAAGCAGCGCGCGCAGCCCGCCCGCGTAGTAGAAGTCCTCCATCAGGTACTTCTGCCCGGACGGGCGCACGTTGGCCAGCAGCGGCGTGCGCGCGCTCAGCGCGTTGAAGTGGTCGAGCCCGAACGGCACGCCGGCGCGCCCGGCCATCGCCAGGATGTGGATGATCGCGTTGGTGGATCCGCCCATCGCCATCAGCGTGGTGGCGGCGTTGTCGAACGCGGCCGCGGTCATCACGTCGCGCGGCCGCAGGTCCTCCCACACCATGTCGACGATGCGCCGGCCCGACGCGGCGGCCATTTTCGGGTGGTTGGAATCGGGCGCGGGGATCGAGGACGCACCGGGCAGCGTCATGCCCAGCGCCTCGGCGACCGACATCATCGTGGCCGCGGTGCCCATCGTCATGCAGGTGCCCGGCGAGCGCGAGATGCTCGTTTCGATCTCGTCCCAGTCGCGCTGCGTGATGTTGCCCGCGCGCAGCTCGGCCCAGTACTTCCAGACGTCCGAGCCCGAGCCCAGCGTCTGGCCGCGCCAGTGCGCCGAGAGCATCGGGCCGGCCGGCACGAAGATCGCCGGCAGGTTCATGCTGGCCGCGCCCATCAGCAGCGCGGGCGTGGTCTTGTCGCAGCCGCCCATCAGCACGCAGCCGTCCACGGGATACGAGCGCAGCAGCTCCTCGGTCTCCATCGCGAGGAAGTTGCGGTACATCATCGTGGTGGGCTTTTGCATCACCTCGGCCAGCGCCATCGCCGGCATCTCGAGCGGCACGCCGCCCGCCTGCCAGACCCCGCGCTTGACCTCCTCCGCGCGCTGGCGGAAGTGGGTGTGGCAATGCATGATGTCCGACCAGGTGTTGACCACCGCGATGATCGGCTTGCCCGCGTATTCCTCGCGCTCCAGGCCGATCTGCGCCATCCGCGAGCGGTGCCCGAAGGCGCGCAGGTCCTGCACGCCGAGCCAGCGGTGGCTGCGCAGCTGCTCCGGGGTCTTGCGTGATCGGCTCATCGGGTGCGGCCGCTCGGCTTCAGTCGGGCGTGATGCCGGCCTTCTTGACGACCTGCTTCCAGCGCTCGATCTCGGCGCGCTGGAAGGCTGCGTACTGCTCGGGCGTGTTGGCGACCACGTCGAAGCCCTGCTGTGCGAAGCGCTCGCGAACGTCGGGGGCGCTCAGCGCGGCCACCAGCTCGGCGTGCAGCTTCGCCGCGACGTCGCGCGGCAGCGTGCGGGGGGCCATGAACGCCTGCCACGACGTCACGACGAAACCGGGCAGGCCCTGCTCGAGAAGCGTCGGCACGTCGGGCAGCTGCGGGTGGCGCTTCTCGCTGGTCACGCCCAGTGCCTTCAGGCGCCCCGAGCGGATGTGCGCCATGGCCGCGCCCAGGTTCTGGAACGAGACGTCGACGTTGCCGCCGATCAGGTCCTGCATCGCGGCGGCCCCGCCCCGGTACGGAATGTGCACGCCGAACGTGCCGGTCTGCAGCTTGAACAGCTCGGCCGACAGGTGGTCCGACGAGCCGGTTCCCGAGGACGCGTAGCTCACCTTGCCCGGATTCTTGCGGGCGTACTCGATCAGCTGGCGGACGTTGTCGGCGGGAAACGTGGGGTTCGCGACCAGCACGTTGGGCGTGACCACCGCGAGCGTCAGCGGCTCGAGGTCCTTCACGGGGTCGTACGGCAGCTTCGGGTACAGCGCCGCGTTGATCGCAAAGACCCCGATCGAGCCGACCATGATCGTGTAGCCGTCGGCCGGCGTGCGCGCGACCGACTCGGCTGCGATCGCCCCGTTCGCACCGGGCTTGTTCTCGACGACCACGTTCTGGCCGGTCGAGGCCTGCATGCGCTGCGTGACCGAGCGCGCAACGATGTCCGACGAGCCGCCCGCCACGAACGGCACGACGATGCGGATCGGCTTGGTCGGGAACGCCTGGGCGAGCGCCGCCTGCGGCACGGCTGCGCACAGGGGCGCGATCGCCCACGCGGCCAGCGCGAGCGCGCGAGCCGGCCACGTCACTGCGAAGTTCATTGCCACCGCGTGTCCCCTCAGTGTGCGCGAAGGTCGAAGACCGGGCGCATCTCGCCGGTTCGCAATCCGGCTGCATTGTCGATCGGAATCCGGTGGTACCGCCCCAGCTCCGGGTGGTCCGGCTGCACCAGCCCCAGCCGGCGCAGCACTTCGAACGCCGCGACGAAGCGCGCGTTGCTGTTGCCGTCGCTGATCTTGATCGCGATGCCCAGTCCCCGCGAGCGGATGCCGATCGCCTGCACGCCGTCGGCCCCGACCTTGGCGACCCAGTCGCCGCCGCCGGCCCGCATGAAGTGCAGGTCGCTGCGGCCGGTCCCGGACACGTACTCGGGGTGTGCGGTCATCAGGCCGAACAGCCGCTCGAGCACGGGATCGGCCTGACCGTGGCCCGCGCCAGCCGCGCCTGCACCCGCACCCGCAACGCCGATCGCACCCGCCGCACCCGTCGCGCCGCTGCGGCCCGTGGCCAGCATCGCCCACAGCCGCCCCAGGCCCGCCAGCGGCAGCGCGTGGTTGGGCGCGCTGCAGCCGTCGATGCCGGTCGGGATCGCCGACAGCGGCAGCTCGAGCAGGTCGGCGATCGCCTGCTTGATCTTGACCTGCAGCGGGTGGTCGAAATCGAGGTAGGTGTCGGTAGGCAGGTTGTGCAGCTGGCAGTAGGCCAGGAAGCCGGCGTGCTTGCCCGAGCAGTTGTGGTAGCGCGGATCGAAGGTGGCGCGCGGCGGCGGCGTGCGCCCGAGCGTCTCGAACACGTACGGCACGTGGCAGCCGCACTTCAGCCGGCGCCAGTGCTGGCGGCTCTTGGCCAGGATCGAGTCGACCGCCAGCACGTGGAACTCCTCGCCCGAATGGCTGGCGGTGAGCAGCGTCACCTCGCGGTCGTCGAGGCCGAGTGCGCGGTCGCCCTCCTCGCGCAGCAGCGGCAGCGCCTGGAACGGCTTGAGCGCGGAGCGCGGGAAGGTCGTGGCCTGCGGGTCGCCCGCCGAGTGCAGCACGCGGCCGGCGGCATCGACCACCGCGACCGAACCGAAGTGGACGTTCTCGACGGTCTCGCCGCGGGTGGCGACGACCAGCGGGACGTGGGCGCAGGCAGCGTCGGGGTTCACGATCCGGATTGTAGCCGGGCTGCGCCGGCCGGTGGTCTAATGCCGGAAACGGGCGGCCCGCGCCGGGGCCGCCGAGCCGCCGAACCTCAACCCGACCACGATTCCAGGGAGTCTAGATGCCCGCTCACCCGATCGCCAAGCTGCGGACCCTCGCGTTCCTGGGCCACGCCGGCAGCGGCAAGACGACCCTGATCGAGGCGCTGCTGGCGCGCGCCGGCGCGATCGGCGCGGCCGGCAGCGTCGAGCGCGGCACGACCGTCTGCGACTACGACCCGCTGGAGAAAGTCCACCACCACTCGCTGAAGCTGGCCTGCGCACACCTGGAGCGGGACGGCATCCGCGCGCACCTGGTCGACACGCCTGGATTCCCGGACTTCGCGGGCCACGCGCTGGCCGCGCTCGACGCGGTCGAGTCGGTGGCGATCGTCGTGAACGCGGGCAACGGCGTCGAGCTGTCGGCCGCGCGCATGGCGCTGTGGGCGCAGACCCGCGGGCTGGCGCGCTGCGTCGTGGTCAACAAGATCGACACCGAGCGCGCCGACCTGGCGGGGCTGCTCGAGGAATTGCGCGGGGCCTTCGGGCGCGAGTGCCTGCCGATCAACCTGCCGGCGGCCGGCGCGACGCGCGTCGTCGACTGCTTCTTCAACGCGTCGGGCGAGGCGACCGACTTCTCGTCGGTGGCCGCCGCGCACGACGCGCTGGTCGAGCAGATCGTCGAGGTCGACGACGCCCTGACCGAGCGCTACCTGGCCGGCGAGGCCATCGATGCGGCGGCGCTGCACGACGCCTTCGAGCGTGCGCTGCGCACCGGCCACCTGGTCCCGGTGATGTTCGCATCGGCCCGAAGCGGCGCCGGCGTGGGCTCGCTGCTGGACTACCTGCTGCACTCGCGCCCAACCCGGCCGAGGGCAACCCGCCGCTGTTCGAGCGCTGGCCAGGGGGCGATGCGCAGCGCGCCGAGGCGTTCGTGCCGACGCTGAACCCCGACGACCACGTGCTCGCCCACGTGTTCAAGGTGGAGGTCGACCCCTACGTGGGCACGATCGGATTCGTCCGCGTGCACCAGGGCACGCTGCGGCCCGACACGGCGCTGTACGTGGGCGAGGCGCGAAAGGCGGTGCGCGCCGGTCAGCTGATGCTGCTGCAGGGCAAGGAGCACCGCCCGGTGGGTTCGGTCGGACCGGGCGAGATCTGCGCGCTGGCCAAGCTCGAGGCGATCGGGTTCGACGCGGTGCTGCACGACGCGCCCGAGGACTCGGTGATCCACTTCAAGCCGCTGCCGATCCCGCACGCAGTCTACGGGCTGGCGCTTCGCGTCAAGCGCCGCGGCGACGAGCAGAAGCTGGCCGACGTGCTGCACCGGCTGCGCGCCGAAGACCCGAGCCTGGTCATCGACCACGACCCGACGACCCACGAGGCCGTCGTGCGCGGGCTGGGCGAGATGCACGTGCAGCGCGCGCTCGAGCGCGTGCGTGCCCAGTACAAGCTCGAGCTCGAGGCGCATCCGCCGACGATTCCGTACCGGGAGACGATCACCGGCCCGGCCAGCGGCCATCACCGGCACAAGAAGCAGAGCGGCGGCGCCGGCCAGTTCGGCGAGGTGTTCCTGCGCGTCGAGCCGCTGGATCGCGGCGAGGGCTTTCGCTTCGTCGACGAGGTCAAGGGCGGCGTGATCCCCGGGGTCTTCATCCCCGCCGTGGAAAAAGGCGTGCGCCAGGTGCTGCAGTCCGGCGCGATCGCCGGGTTCCCGGTGCAGGACGTCAAGGTCACCGTGTACGACGGCAAGACGCACCCGGTCGACGGCAAGGAGATCGCCTTCGTCACCGCCGGGCGCAAGGCCTTCCTGGATGCGATGTCCAAGGCGCGGGCAGTGGTGCTCGAGCCGATCGTGGCGCTGGAGCTGACCGTGCCGCACGACGCGATCGGCGACGTCTCGGGCGAGCTGTCGGCGCGCCGCGGGCAGGTCTCGGGCACCGGCGGCGCCCGCGCGGGGATGGTGTCGATGACGGGACGCGCACCGCTGGCGGAGCTCGGCGACTTCCAGGGCCGCCTGAAGGCGCTGACGGCGGGCCAGGGCAGCTACACGCTCGAGCTGGACCGTTACCAGGAGGCGCCGCCTGCGGTGCAGGCGAAGCTCAAGGCAGGGTTCCGGCCGCTCGAGGAGGATTGAATCCGCCGGCAGCCGCGCCCGCGGCTAGATTCCGAGCTGGTTGACCCAGTCGGTGGCCTGCATCTGCGCGAGGTTCAGCGCCTTGGGCGGGATGTCCAGCGCCTTGCACAGGCCGGCCACGTTCTTGAGCGCCGGGTCCTCGCAGGCCTCGGCCAGCTGCAGGTACGGCGCGTAGGCGCCGGTGCGCCGCAGCAGCCCGTCGGCGACCGGATCGGGCAGCTCCAGATCCTGGAGCGCGCTTTCCATCGGCACCATCAGCATCGCGGGCAGCAGCGAGAACGTGCCCGCGATGAACAGGTTGTCGCGCTGGCCCATGTCGAAGCGGCCCTCGCCGAGCAGCTCCATCAGCCGCCCGCGGGTGATCGCGGTGCGCGCCAGCAGCGGCGCCGTCGGGTCCTTGCTGTCGGCGGTCGCCAGCAGCAGCGTGAGCCAGCGCGCCAGCTTGTTGTAGCCCAGCAGCGTGATCGCCTGCTTCAGCGACTCGATGCGCGTGGTCAGGCCCATGCCGGCCGAGTTCATGTACTTGAGCAGCTTGACCGACAGCGCGACGTCGCGCTTGAGCGCGTTGTCGACGTCGACCACGTCGGCGTTGCGCAGCAGCAGCTTGATCGCCTGCATCACCGCCGCGCGGGCGGGCTCCAGCTTGCGCGCGGTCAGCGTCTCGGGACGCGCGAAGTAGAAGCCCTGCAGGCAGTCGAATCCCAGGTCCAGGCACGCGGCCGCCTGCTCGCGGGTCTCGACCTTCTCGGCGACCAGCGTGCGCTTGCCGCTGGCGCTCTTGAGCAGCTTGACCACCAGCGGCAGCTGCTCCATCGAGATGCGCAGCAGGTCCACCTTGACGTGCGTGGCCAGCCCGAACAGCGCCTGTCGCAGCACCGCCGGCGTGTCCAGCGTGACCGCGACGCCGTAGCCCAGGTCGCGCATCGCGCGCAGCCGCGCCAGCGTCGCGTCGTCGGGCGGCGCCGCCGAGCTGAACTCCAGCACCGTGCGCTTCGCATCGAGCAGCTCGAGCGGGCTGTCGTCGGTCAGCGACTCGGGCCCGATGTTGATGAAGCCCAGCTTGCCGCCCAGCACCTGGTCCGGTCCCATGTCCTGAAGCAGCGACGCGATGACCTTCAGGCTGGCTGCGCCGGCGTCGGAGACGTTCGCCTCGCTCGCGGTGGCGCTGGCGCGATACAGCAGCTCGTAACCGATCAGCTGCTGGCTGCGGTCCAGGATCGGCTGGCGACCGAGAAAGGCCGACGGGCCTTCCGGTTCGGTGGTCTGCGTGGGCTGGGCTTCGGCCATGATGCTCCGGGGGTGCGGCGGAAAGTTGCTTCGGGCGTCGGACGCAAGGGCGATCGCGCGATCAGGCGAACGCCGCCTCGCGCGCCGCGGCGCGGGCCGACACCTGCGCGCGACGCAGGATGCCGGCCGAAATCGTCAGGTTGTCGCACATCGCGTCGACCTGCTGCGGGTTGCCGGCCTCGTCGGCCTCCACCAGGTCGAGGAACGCGCCGTACGGGCCCTGGCGGCTGAGCAGTGCGTCCGTGACGCTCTCGGGCAGCGCCACGTTGGCGATCGCCCGCGACATCGGCTGGATCAGCATCGCCGGCATCAGCGACAGCGCCCCGACCAGGAACAGGTTGTCGCAGTCCGCGCCCTCGAAGTACTCCGCGCCGAGCATCTCGAGCATGCGACCGCGGAACACCGCTGCGCGGGTCAGCATCGCGGCGGCGGCCGACGGCGGCTCGACCGTCGTCAGCAGCAGCTGCAGCCAGCGCGACAGGCGCCTGGGGCCCACCAGCTCGATCGCGTGCGCCAGCGAATCGACGTGCATCAGCATGCCGAAGTGCGAGGCCGCGACGTAGCGCAGCAGCCGGAAGCACAGCGCGACGTCCTGGCGCATCGTCGCCTCGAGCTCGGCGGTGTCGGCGCCGATGCCGATCAGATCGATCATCCGGCGCAGCACCGCGTGGCTGACGCCGAGCTTGACGCTGCCCATGACCTCGGGCCGCGCGATGTGGAACCCCTGGAACGCCTCGAATCCCAGCTCGATGCACTGGCGCATCTGCTGTGCCGTCTCGACCTTCTCGGCGATGAGCACCGGCGGGAACGCGCGCAGGCCGCCCACGAACGCCTCGAGCTGCGACTCCGGCACCCGCTGCAGGTCGACCTTCAGGTGGCTCACGACCGACAGCCACGGATCGAGCGCGGCCAGCGGCGGGACCGCGCTGACCGCGATGCCGAAGCCGATGCCGCGCAGCATCCTCGCGCGCTCGAGCACCTCCGGCGTCGCCGCGATCTCGCGCGACAGCTCGAGCACCGTGCGCCGCGGATTCAGCAGGACCAGCGCCGCCGTGTCGCGCAGCGAATCGGGCCCGACGTTGATGAACGCCTGCTTGCCGGCCAGCACCTGCGAGGCGCCCAGGTCGCCGAGCAGCGTGCTCAGCACGTTCAGGCTGGCCTCGTCCTCGTTGTCGAAGCGCGCCACGTTCTCGGCCGCGCTCGCGCGATACAGCAGCTCGTAGCCCATGAGCTCGCCGCCGCGGTTGAGGATCGGTTGTCTGCCTAGAAACGCTTGTGTCGGGCCGGTCACGCGGGGTTCTCCTTGTTCTGGGCTATACGGATTATCGGCGCTCGCGCGCGAAATCCGAGCCGCAAGAACCGGTGGCGGACCGGTGG